>NZ_JAQISX010000010.1:0-67017 GCF_028618425.1 Bartonella sp. ML70XJBT | reverse complement strand
AAAGTAACCGTCACGAATGCAAACACAGCTATATTGGCAAATGATAACTCCACGATAACAGTATCCGAAGGGTCATTCGATGGAAAAACCAATGGAGTATATGCTAAACAAGGCAGCTCCATCACTTTAGACGAAAAAACAACCGTCACATCATCTGAAGGTAATGGACTTCATGCAGAAGGTCCAAAAGCCAAAATCACAAAGACGGGTGGAACTGTCAGTGGAAAACAAAATGCATTATTGGCAGAAAAAGGCGGACAGATCGATGTTACAGATGTTGCTTTAACAACAACAGATAGCAAAGGAACTGGTGCTAAAGCCGATGGCGCTGACAGCATGATTACATTAAAAGGCAAAACAACCATTGAAAAAGTTGCCAATGGGCTTGAGGTAGAAAATGGTGCTACAATCAAGATGACTGATGGTTCTATTACAGCCTCTCAAATTGGTGCTGTTTTCAATGATAGTAAGAATGATGAAAACAAGCTGGAAAATGTAACGATATCAAGCGGAAAAGATAATCCCTTGATGGATAAGGGTATAGATGCCGAAAAAAGCTCTGTGACTTTAAACAAAGTAACCGTCACGAATGCAAACACAGCTATATTGGCAAATGATAACTCCACGATAACAGTATCCGAAGGGTCATTCGATGGAAAAACCAATGGAGTATATGCTAAACAAGGCAGCTCCATCACTTTAGACGAAAAAACAACCGTCACATCATCTGAAGGTAATGGACTTCATGCAGAAGGTCCAAAAGCCAAAATCACAAAGACGGGTGGAACTGTCAGTGGAAAACAAAATGCATTATTGGCAGAAAAAGGCGGACAGATCGATGTTACAGATGTTGCTTTAACAACAACAGATAGCAAAGGAACTGGTGCTAAAGCCGATGGCGCTGACAGCATGATTACATTAAAAGGCAAAACAACCATTGAAAAAGTTGCCAATGGGCTTGAGGTAGAAAATGGTGCTACAATCAAGATGACTGATGGTTCTATTACAGCCTCTCAAATTGGTGCTGTTTTCAATGATAGTAAGAATGATGAAAACAAGCTGGAAAATGTAACGATATCAAGCGGAAAAGATAATCCCTTGATGGATAAGGGTATAGATGCCGAAAAAAGCTCTGTGACTTTAAACAAAGTAACCGTCACGAATGCAAACACAGCTATATTGGCAAATGATAACTCCACGATAACAGTATCCGAAGGGGCATTCGATGGAAAAACCAATGGAGTATATGCTAAACAAGGCAGCTCCATCACTTTAGACGAAAAAACAACCATCACATCATCTGAAGGTAATGGACTTCATGCAGAAGATCCAAAAGCCAAAATCACAAAGACGGGTGGAACTGTCAGTGGAAAACAAAATGCATTATTGGCAGAAAAAGGCGGACAGATCGATGTTACAGATGTTGCTCTAACTACAGACGTCAAAGGTGTGGGTGCAAATGCCAATGGCTCTAATAGCACGATTGAGTTGCATGGAAAAACAAAAATTGAAAATGTCTTCGCAACTGGACTTTTAGCAACAGACGGTGGAGCTATTGTTAGTGAAGATTTAACTATCGGTTCTAAAACCCTGAAAGATATTAATATGACAGGAGTATGGGCTGACAGTAATGATAGTAAAATTAATTTAAAGGGTCAAACAACCATTGAAAACGTTGGTATGGGTCTTTTTGCATCCAGTGGGGGTGAAATCGTTAGCGAAGATTTAACGATAATCGGTAATAGTATTCTAGGAATCCACATTGGTGCCAAAACGAGTGACATCGATAGCAGTATTGAATTAAAGGGTAAAACAACCATTCAAAATGTTGATATTGGACTTAATGCATCCGATGGTGGCACAATTAAGATGGGCAATGATGCTAATGATATAAGCTTCACAGATTTTAATATCGATTCAAACGCACAAAATGAGGAAAGAAGAAGAATAGAAGCAGAAGTAATTGCATTGATGGTAGAAAGTGGTGGACATATTGATCTAACAGATGTTTCTGCAACAGCAGGAGTTGTTGGCTTGCAATTCATCACCTATTCTAATGATGCAGATGAATTAGATGATCTACAAAAACTTCAAAGCAATGAGATTAATCTAACCAATACAAAGCTCCATATTGACAATGGTACAGGAGTTCTTGTTGCAGCTTTCGCTGATGAAGACATGGAAAATAATGCGGATCTGTCACTTGGTACAGCCAATATCAAAAATTCAGAAATCCATGCCGATGTGTTATTAGGTGATGGTCTTGCTTTAAAACATGAAGAGGTTTGGACAAACGAAGATGTTAAATTGGTCTCCAATGGCGCGTTCATATTAAATGCAGATCATTCTACTTTAGAAGGAAGAGCAAACATTGCAAAAGACAGAAATGTACGCTTTGATCTGAAAAACGATACAACATGGACGTTGAAGATCAGCAAAAACGAAAAAGATGCTGATGGCAATCTGCTTGATATTGCCCAAAGGTCTCGTTCTGATATCTCCACGCTTAATCTCGATAACAGCTCTGTTGTTTTTGCTGAACCAACACAAGAGCACTATTACCAAACATTGTATATAGGTTCGGGTAAACCAGAAACGCAAGAAGTCTACAATGCAACGGGTGATGCAAAGATTTACTTCAATGCCGAATGGAGTGATGGTAAGCCAATAGCTGATCAAAAAACTGATAGACTTTTGATCAATGGTGATGTGGCAGGAACCACATCAGTTTATGTTACGGGGCGCTTAGAAGACAACAATGTTAAAGAAAATATCTCTGCTGCCTCTAATATACGTGGTCTTTCACTCATCCAAGTTTCAGGAAAAGCAACCGAAGACTCTTTCAAACTGGTCAATGGTTATACCACAAGAGATGGTTCACCTGATAAATATACACTGCGTGCCTATGGACCAGAGTCAAGCCATGGACAAGCCGATATTGCTCAAAGCCTCTTTGATGAAAAGAAGGAGAACTTCTGGGATTTCCGTTTGCAACCAGAACTTCTTGGAACTGGCTCTGGTTCTAGTCCAAGTGTGATTTCCGTTGTACCACAAACAGCAAGCTATTTGGTTATGCCAAATGCTCTCTTTCACGCTGGATTAACCGATATAGCTAAACAAGACCAGTTTTTAGCCACTATGAAAATGTCCATTATAGGACAAGAACAAGGGATAAAGAATGCATTCTTCTTATATACCTATGGTAACACAGCCACCTTATCTTCCAAGCGTGGTCCTCTGGAATACGGTTATGGCGCTAATATCCGTTATGCGGCTCTACAAGCCGGTGTTGTATTGGCAGCAATCGAAGGGCAAAACACCATAACACATCTGGGACTAGGGGGAACCTATGGACGTCTCTCTTTCACTCCAAAAGATATGCAAGATGCTGGGAAAAACACGCTGGATAAATGGGCACTGACAGCTTACGGTAGCATACAGCATAGCAGTGGGTTCTACATCGATGCACTCTTATCCTATGGTATCCTAAAAGGGCATATCGCTAACGCTCTCATTGGAAAAACCGCAAAATTGAATAATGCTAAAATGTTGAGTATCTCCACCACTGTTGGCAAAGAATTTGCAACAGGGGTAGAAGGCTTAACCTTCGAGCCGCAAGCACAAGTTGCTTATCAACACTTGATGTTTAACACTATTGAAGATGCTGATAACCTTACCATTGATATGAAAAATCCTTCTCAATGGTTGATCCGTGTTGGTGGACGTTTGACAAAAACCATTTCCACTGAAAACAATCATCCTATGTCTTTCTATGGAAAAGTCAACTTGATCAAAACCTTTGGTGATGATGGTAGCATTCATATTGGAAGAGATTTTGACCTTGATCCTATGGGACCTGCAATTGAAGGCGGTGTTGGCATCAATGCACAACTGTCTCACAATTTCTCTCTTCATGGTGATGTGAGTTATCAACAAAAACTTCAGAAAACGGGGATAAGTGGTGCAAGTTTTTCAGGTGGTATACGCTATCAGTTTTGAAGAAAAATTTTAACAACAGGTGTATTGTTATTCTGTACACTTCAGCAAACCAAAAAGGCAGCACAATATGCTGCCTTTTTTTTATTCTTGACACTCTTTCATTAAAAGATCGCTTGAATGGGTTTTGTTATTTATCCTCTTAACATTATCTCCATCAAGATTTATTGATTGACAAAACTAGGGATATTGTTTTTGAAGCATACCAGATTGAATGCATTCATCTCTCTTAAACAAAATGTCGCAAAATGCTTCATCTCCAAGTGAAAGAAAAACAAAACTCTCAAAAAAACACCTAGAGATAACTATGCTCAGTCTAGATGTTATTGATAAATCTTGCTTACTTCATAAAATCCCCTTCCCTTTTTCTCAAAGCAAAAAATATTAAGTATTTTTATCTAGAATATCTTAAAAGTGCAAAATAACGAAAGTCGCAATCTTTTAATAAAAGCACAATTTCTCATAAAAGTACTTTTTTATGGACCATAAGTATTATTCATTTCAAAGCTTTCAAGTGTGAAGCTTTTTATGAAATGCGTTTTTCCACTTAAAATAGGCTTTTCTTCCTTTTCACACAAATTCCACAGTATATTTTATTCGTGAATTTATCCATAAAGTTAAGAAGAATTTATTTTGAGAAAATAAACAGATAACAATATCTAAAAAGATAATAATAAAAAGCTCTTTCCTCGCACCCTTGCTCTGTTAATACCCCTCTATTCTTTCAATTAACAAGCTTATTACACTGTCTATAAGGCTTCATTGATACTTCCCTATACCATTTTAGATAAACAATTTGAGAAAGCTCATCCTTCATACCAAGCTCATCTCACCAAAAGAAAATAAAACAATGATAAAACTATCAAGATCAGTATAATGAAAATGAATTTTTAAAGCGCAATAGGATGTTATCAATCTTAAGATAATCTTGTAAAAGCAGAACCTATTTATTCTATTTTTTTATTTTTACCAAACAATGCTATTTTTAAATAGTTTATTAAGGTATAAAACCATTAAATATTATAAAGAAATAATATCTTTAATTATTTTTATAATAAAAATATAATATTACAAAAATATTATTTATACTTTATTTAAAAAAGTAAATATAATTCAAGCTAAATTATATGCTGTTATTTTTAAACATAAACAGAAAATAATTGTAGCTAAAAATATTCTATCGGACATAATAGCTGTGAAAATTTTACGATTTTCCACCTATCATGCTAAAATTAAATCCCTTAAATTTCTTGTTGCAAAAACATATCCAATAGAACTTATGCAATACTTCCTACAAAACATGATAAAAAAATCATCGACGAATATTTAACCATAACGAGAAAAGAGATATATAAATTACTGCCCCTAAAAATGCTTCTACAACTGCCAAAACTGAAGAAGTGAACAGGGTAATCAAATGACTGAAGAGCATAACTATTTATAAATATAAGGTAATTCATTAATTTATAAAGAATATTCGCTGTTTTGCCTATTGAATGAATATCCCCAATACCGTAAGAAATTTTCTCATTTCACCCCTATTCCACGTTGAATCAATCAAACCTCTGTCTTTTGCACCTTACAAGCAAGTAAACTATGTGGAAAAAAACATTAAGAAAAGGCTAAAATAACTTTTTTATGAAGGGTCTCAAGCGTCAAAAGCTATTTTGTAATATTAAAGTCTGGTAAAATATGTAATGAGCTTGCTCTTTTATCAAAAGGCGCCTGCTTTCTTCTTCACAAGTATAAAGAGGATGAAGGGCTCTATGGATTTATCGCCATAGCATTCACGAGCGCCGTCGCAAAATGAGCGTTGGAGCCTTTAAAAAGATCTCTTTGAAATCTCCCTAAATATCCCCCTCATTTCTTCTTATAGCATATCTTTTCCTAGAGCAAAGAAAATAGACTGAGATTTTCTGAGAGAGCCTACAACCCATCTCAACACTATAGAGCTTTTATAACGCTTATTCTGAAATGCTAATTTATACATCGTGTTTTTAGCATAAGTAAACCAAGAAAAATTTTATAAAATTTATTGTTTCATTGCTTTTTATTGATCATGAAAAAACTTTTCTAAAGTAAAACTTTAGCTCATAGAGAAAGCCGCAATTATAATTCGTTTTGTTGTTTACAATAAAAACATAATGATATAAAAGCTGTCTGGGTACTTGCGCCATCAGGGGAATGAAGTAAGCATCAAAGCATACCAAACACTAAAGGCATCTCTATGTGTAAGAAATATATTTATAAGAAGAATCTTTTGTTATGTACAATTGCTGGAACTTTGATTTTTTCTCATTTCGGTTCAACTCATGCAAATACACAACCTCCTGAAATTATTAATGAGTTCAAGCTGGAAAACGGAGAGGAAAAGACCCTTAATAATGTTTTTATCCGCAATGGATTAAGTGCAGTGCACGCCTCTAAAAAAGCAATTGCCACAATTACAGACTCAACAATACATTCAGCTTCGTTTGCCTTTGCTGTATCACAAGGTGGACGTATTAATGCTAAAGGAGTTAAAGTCAATGCCTTGTATACTGGTCTATCGATTTCGAACGGTATCATTAACATTGAAGATTCATTCATAGAAAGCAAGAGAAAAACCGGTGTTATTTTTCACAGCATTTTAGATGCTTTTCTAAAAGATGGTGAAGAAGTTATCAATAAGGCAATTCTAACCAATTCAAAGCTTCTTGTGAAAGATGGTGTTGGTATTTTAGGACCTTCATCTTCAAAGTCTGTTGCCGAAATTCAACTTAGAAATTCAGAAATTCGTGCTGATGTATTATTACAAAATAATGTAAAAAAGAAAACAGATTCAGATCCTCATCCCGTGACTTTTATATTAACTGCCGATAATTCGATTATGGAAGGAAGAGCAAGAACCCTAGCAGTTAATACGACTGTTTTTAATTTAACCAACAAAAGCAAGTGGTATTTAAATGTAAGTCAATATGACATAAATCGTGATTTTAGTACATTTAATTATGCTCTCCACGACATTGAGCAGCGAGCACTGTCTACTGTTTCAGTCCTAAACCTTAATAATAGTTCTATTGTATTTAATCCGCCCCATATGCTAGCAAAAGGTCAGTATCAGACCTTGAGTGTAGGACAAACCATTGAGGTTTCTCATTCACAAGAAAATAGGGACTCTGCTACAAAAACCGTTTACAATGCAACAGGCAATGCAAGGATTTATTTCAATACAGAATGGAGTGATGGTTTAAGAAAAGCACAACAAAAAACAGACCGCCTTCTTGTCCATGGAGATGTCTCAGGCACCACAACAATTAATTTCAATAGTCTTTCAAAAAGCGAGCCACCAACAGCAGAAGCTTCTATTCCCCCAAATATGCGTGGTCTCTCGCTCATACAAGTATCTGGACAGGCAGATAGAAACTCCTTCAAACTAGAAAATGGCTACGTCACAATGGATGGTCTGCCCTATAAATATGTATTAAAAGCCTATGGACCGACATCAAGTCTTGGAAAAGCCGAGAGCACGCAAAGCCATTTAGGAGAAGTATCTCAACAATCAAAAGACAAGAGCGCAAAAACCGACACGATTCCTGTTGTATTAGGGGGAGCTGTTTTAGGAGTTGAGAATAATATAAAAGATGAATCAACATCAAATTCTGAACAAACAAGCAACGGACAAAATCACTTGAGAGAACATCAAAATTTCTGGGATTTCCGCTTGCAAAGTGCAACGCTCGATGATGAAGGAAAGATCAGAGCTCTCGTTCCTCAAATGGCAAGCTATTTGGTCATGCCTAACGCTCTATTCTCAGCTGAATTGGCTGATGTAAACAATCAAAATGCGTTACTGGATACGATGCAAGAAACAGGCTTTGAAACAAAAAATCATAAAAACAAAGGGGTCTTCTTCTCCACTTATGGCAATAAGATGACATTATCCTCCCACCGTACGCCATTACAATATGGCTATGGTGCCGATATTCACTACGCTGCTTTACAAGCAGGCTTTACGTTAGTCGCTCTAGAAGATCAAAACATGACCACCAATTTTGGTCTTTTAGGAACATATGGAAAATTAGCTTTCACCCCAAAAGATATGGAAGGTTCTGACAAGAGTACACTCAATAAGTGGGCACTGACTGCATATAGTAGCCTACATCATCATAATGGGACATATGTCCATGCACTCTTCTCCTATGGAATGCTCAAGGGAGAGATCACCACAGCTCTCATAGGAAAGACAGCAGAATTGACGAACACTGATACATTCAGTGCATCGGCAACCATTGGACAAAAGTTTCAAACCAGTACGAAAGGATTGGCCTTTGAGCCACAAGCACAAGTTGTTTATCAACGTCTTATGCTTGGTACACTCTCAGATATTGATGGATTTGATGTGAATATGGGGAATCCTCATCAATTGTTGGTGCGTGTTGGTGGGCGCTTAACGCAAAAAATAGTTCCTACTGAAGATGGCGGTATTCTTTCTTTTTATGGTAAATTGAATATTATTAAAGCTTTTTCTAACAAGGGCACCATACAGATTGGTGAATCGTTCCACCTTGATACTATGGGAGCAGCCATTGAAGGTGGACTTGGTGTGAATGCACAATTATCACAAAATATTTCCCTTCATGCTGATGTTCATTATCAACAGAAAATTCAAAAAACGGGTCTATCTGGAACAAGCTTTTCAGGTGGGATACGCTATAAGTTTTAAGAAAAAGAAAAAAGCAACTTATGGTCTATTCAATTTAAAAAAAGGCGGCACAATATGCTGCCTTTTTTACATTCTTTCGGCAAGATCTGTCGATAATGGTTCTTTCTATAAGCCTTTCTTAAAAGGATTAATTTTATTCAAACTAAATGCAACAGAATCTTTTGTCTCTCTAATGATGGGTGAATTCTCAAGAAAGTGACCTTTTTGATGTATAAAAATCAAATAAATTCAGTAAAAATTTTTATCTATTAATAAAAAAAATGCAAAATACTTCAGCTTTTTTACATAAAAAATTCATCATGAATAATTCTATATACAAGAAAACCAACTGAAAGCCTTTTGTAAGCGTGCAATAAATCTTCTCCAAAACTTTGGAGCGTTTTTATAACAACAGCTTTAAGCAATAAATATCTAAGCAATAAATATCCTTGTAAAATATTTAATTCTTAGCGCTTTAAAACAAAAATACTTAAGTTAAGCTCAGTCTTCTGAAATCCATCATCGCTGGATTGCACTTTCTATTTTAAAAGTGCTTTTCGGACGAATTTTCAAACGATAAATAACAAAATTTAATATTCGTTTTGTTGTTTACAATAAAAACATAATGATATAAAAGCTTTCCGGGTACTTGCGCCATCAGGGGAATGAAGTAAGCATCAAAGCATACCAAATACTAAAGGCATCTCTATGTGTAAGAAATATATTTATAAGAAAAATTTTTTGTTATGTACAATTGCTGGAACTTTCATTTTTTCTCATCTCGCTCCAACTCATGCAAATATACAACCTTCTGAGATACCTACGATCCAAGTGACGAATGGAGAAGAGAAAAATCTTAATAACGTTTTTATTCGTGGTAAATATGATGCCGTTGTTGCTAAGAAAGGCCATGTTACTATTAACAACTCAATAATGCACTCAGGCTTTACTTTACTTTCTGCAACGTTAGGTGGTCAAATTAATGCTAAAGGAATTATAGGAAGGGCAGAAGAGCGTGGTTTGTCACTTACAAACGGCATAATCCATGTTGAAAATTCAACCATAAACGTCATAGGCCACAGCAAAATCTCTGGGATAAATTTTGGTTATATTCTAAGCTCCACAATACAAGAAGGAGAAGAAGTTGTAAACAAAGCCATTCTTAATAACACAAAACTTCTTGTAAAGAATGGTGTAGGTATTTTCGGACCTTCTTATTCCAAAGCTGCTGCAAATGCGGTGTACTTAAAAAACTCAGAAATTCGTTCTGATATGTTATTAGAAAATGGAGGTTCTCCCTTCACTGAGGTTCAACCTACCACTTTTACATTAGATGCTGATAATTCAATTATGGAAGGAAGAGCTAAAACGCTTCCTCAAAATACAACAATTTTTACCTTAAACAACAACAGCAAGTGGCATTTAAAAATTAGTCTATTTGAATTGGAAAGCAGTTTTAGTCTATTTGATTACAAGCTTCTTGATCTGAAGCAACGTGCACAATCAGTTGTTTCAGTTCTAAACCTTAATGATAGCTCTATCGTTTTTGATGCCCCGCATAAACTAGCACATAATCATTATCAAACCTTGCATATAGGAAGACATCCACAAAAAACAGAGCAAAACAAAAGCTCCAATGCCACAGCAGTTTACAATGCAACGGGCAACGCAAGGATTTACTTTAATACCGAATGGAGTAACGGTCTTCCAAAAGAGCAACAAAAAACTGACCGTGTTCTCATCCGTGGTGATGTTTCAGGCACCACAACGGTCTATTTTAACAGTCTTTCAAAGCACGCAGAATCATTCGATAATGAAAAAGCAAAAGATTCAATTCCTTTGAATGAACGTGGGCTCTCACTTATTCAAGTTTCTGGACAAGCTCATGAAGATTCCTTCAAACTTGCCCATGGTTACACCACACTAGGAGGCTTACCTTATAAATATATACTCAATAGCTATGGACCAACATCCCGCCTTGGGAAAGCGGATAATCAGCAAAGCCTTTTTCCAGAAGATGGAGAATTTTGGGATTTCCGTCTCCAAAATGCTACTCTTGATTTGGTGGAAGAAATAAAAGCTCTTGTTCCCCAAGTAGCAAGCTATTTGGTCATGCCTAACGCAATATTCTCCTCTGGATTGGCTGACATAAGCAATCAAAATACGCTGTTAGATAATATGCACTCAACAGTTTTTGGATTAGAAGGTCATAAAAAGAAAGGCATCTTCTTATCAACTTATGGCAACAAAGTAACGTTATCTTCCAGCCGTAGTCCATTGGAATATGGTTATGGTGCAGATGTTTGCTATGCTGCCTTACAAGCAGGCATGACATTAGCAACGCTAGAAAATCAAAACTTAACCGTAAATTTTGGTCTTTTAGGCACCTATGGAAAGCTCGCTTTTACACCAAAAGATATGGAAGGTTCTGACAAAAGCATACTGGATAAATGGTCCTTTACGGCCTATGGAAATCTCCACCATGACAATGGTCTTTATATTAATGCACTACTCTCTTATGGCGTTTTAAATGGACATATCACAACAGCCCTTATTGGCAACACCACAGAGTTAAATAATACGGATATATTGAATATATCGGCAACCGTTGGACAAAAACTAGCAACCGGTGTTGAAGGATTGTCCTTTGAACCACAAGCGCAACTGATTTATCAACATATTGCATTTGGTACGCTTTCGGATATCGATGACTTCCAGGTTAATATAAAAACACCCCATCAATGGCTGGTCCGTATGGGAGGGCGTTTAACGAAAACCATACTCCCTATTGAAAAAGATCGTGTTCTTTCTTTTTATGGTAAATTGAACGTTATCAAAGCTTTTGGGGAAAAAAGTACAATCGATATTGTTGAACCTTTCCGTCTCGATTCTATGGGCTCTTCCCTTGAAGGAGGACTTGGCATTAACGCGCAACTTTCCAAAAATATCGCACTTCATGCTGACGTTAATTACCAACATAAACTCCAAAAATCTGGAATCTCTGGAGTGAATTTTTCCGGTGGAATGCGTTATCGCTTTTAGAAATCTTAGCTTTCACTTTTAAAACATAAGCAGCACTAAAACGTAAAAAGTGCTGCTTATTTTGACACATTTCCAAAAAATCGTGATGCGTCAAAGAATGGTTCATTTTTTATCAAAACAAAGAAAATATCTTAAGGAACATCTCTATGCATAAGAATCTTTTGTTATGTACAGCCGCTTGTGCTTTGTTTTTTTCTTCTTTTACCTTCACATCGATCAGTACCGCCTCTGGCCTAAGCACTGAGACACGCAATGCCCTTGAAGGAATAATCAAATTACCAGAACAATATCGCTATGCCATTGATGTAATGAGCACACCAACACAAGCCGAAAAAAATCTTGAAAAAATAGCTTTTGGCGCCATGATGGAGAATAATTTGCAAGTACTTCAAAAAAGCTTAGATGAAGCAGACCGTAGAATTAATAGATACGTCTCAGAGGTGGGGCGTTATGACTCTGGTGCACATATAAATGAATCGCAGAAAGCAAGAGATTATATACGTACCCAAGTCATGGCTCAACAACGCGCTCAAGATACACAACTCATGCTACAAGCCAATGCCCAACTTGATCGCTTGCGACAGGACCGGTTGATAAAGAGAGAGAATTTACTACGCGGCTATGAGAAAACACTCTCCGATGCCGCAAAAGCAGCTGCAATCCTTGATGCCGATAACCAACAGCGTATTGATGCCACTCGCCAACAATGGGTAGAGCAAGACAATCGTGAATGGTCCAAACTGCAAAATAAAGCAGAAATATTACATAAAGCAGCAAAAATTGATAGTGCGCTACAAGGACAGAATAAAGAACTTTCCAATACTTTACGCAAAGCAGTCCTCGATACTTTGGAAACCGATGAAACAATAAATGTGGAGAGGAAAAGAGCCCCTGATTCATCTAAAGAGAATAAACACCCTGTTATTGATTCCAAAACAAATACTGCTTCCTCAGCATCAAAAATAGCTCTTAACACATCTGCAGAATCTCATGTGAAATTGCCCACAAAGATTGAGAGCACCCCTATCGCTCACACTGAGAGCACGTCTCAATTTACAGATGATAAAGCAACGACAACTTCTTCTTCTCTTGATGGGGTAACAAACCGCAAAACACTTACACCACAAATAGAAAACTCTTTCGTCATGCCTATTGCAATGTTTGCTGTTGGGGTTTCTGATGCCAACAATCAAAGTATCTTGTTAGACAATATGCAAATAACAATGTTTGAGCCCAAAGAGTATCAAGAGAGAAGCATTTTCTTATCCACTTATGGCAATAAGAACACATTTTTCTCCCGCATTCTTTCAAAACAAGAAAGTGCTCAAACAGAGCAAGAGAGCGTTCCAACAGAACAAGAGAGCGTTCCAGCAGAGCAAGAGAGCGTTCCAGCAGAGCAAGGGAGCATTCATGCGGATATTCGCTATGCCGCATTGCAAGCAGGGGCTACATTAATCGCGCGAGAAAATCAAAATATCAGTAGCAGTTTTGGTTTTTTTGGAACATATGGAAAATTGTCTTTTGCTCCTAAAAATGCAGAGAGCTCTCATAAGAAGATGTTTGATAAATGGTCACTCACCGCCTATGGAAATATTCAGCATGACAGTGGAACCTATGCAAGTGCTTTCCTCTCTTATGGAATTTTTAAAGAAAATATGAGAAAAGAATTCATCCAAGATACCCCCAAAGTAAAAAATAGTAAAATATTAGGGGCCGCAGCAACTGTTGGTCAAAAACTATCCACCGGTTTCGAGGGGGTTATCCTAGAGCCACAAGCACAACTTGTTTATCAGCGTCTCATACTTGGTGTCTCCTCAGATAATAACGCTTCATCTAATAACTCTTCCTCAAATGACAACAGTTCTTCAGATGAAGAAAATTCCAAAATAAACATAGGCAATCCTGATCAATGGTTGCTACGTATTGGCGGGCGTTTAACGCAAAACAAAGGCCGTGTCCTTTCCTTCTACGGCAAACTGAATCTGATCAAAACTTTTAGTAAAAATTTTCAACTTGCTGCTATGGGATCGTTAGTCGAAGGTGGCTTTGGTATTCAAGCGCACTTATCGCCAAATATCGAGCTTCATAGTGATCTGAGCTATCAACATAAATTCAAAAAAGTTGGCATCTCTGGAATAAATATTTCTGCAGGAATGCGCTATCACTTTTAAAAATACTTGTATTCTATCTTGAAATATAAAGTACTCTCATTATGTTTCGTTTTGTCTCTTACAAAAGAGACATAATGAGGTCAAAATTTTATATTTTATGAGGGGAAAAATATTTAGGAATACATCTATATGAAAAAAAATGTTTTACTATACACAGTTTCTAGTGTTCTGTTTTATTCTTCCACCAGCTTGTCTTATGCACTTCATAGCACGACTCCCTCACCAACGATAGGTCTCTCTTCTTCACAACCCTCTCATGTTAAGTGTCCAGTAAATACAACCGGAATTTTTGATCCGTATACTGATCTATGTGATGGAACTGGAAAACCTATTCCACCTCTGTCTTCCTCTCCACTTTCAACACCGAACGCACCTACGCTCCCTACCCTCCAAACGCAACGTGAAGGAGATTTAAGAAGCGGTACAGACTCTAGTGGGGGAACGACACGCTCTTCAACGCGCTCACAACCATCCAAGCAACCTACAACGCCCAAGATCTCTACAGATTCTTCTGAAGCTAAAATAATTACAAAGCCTGAAGCTTCCTCTAAAAACGAAGGAACACAACCATCAACAACTAAAGCAACAGAAGGTGTACAATCTAGCCCTACATCTTCACAAAATACTCCCCTTAAACAATCTTCAACAACAGAATCTCCAACGGCAGAGACAGCTTCAACAGCAGACGTAGCCAAATCGAGAAGGCGTTCAGGTGTTCCTTCTACAGATTCCTCTAGTGAAGAAACAGCCCCCAATTCTACTGTAACTTCACAGCCAGAAGTAACACGACCTTCACCTAATTTACAGTCAGCACCTAAAATACCTGAACCTACAAAACCAGTAACAGAAGTATCATCAAGTCCTAAAGAATCAAAACCTACAAGACCAACAGCAGAGCAATCACCGGCACCTAAAGAGCCAGAACTCTCATCAATGTCTCTAAGACCAGCCACCGGAAAATCGACATCACAGGGGGCATCAGAATCTGTGAAACCAGCGCCTGCGCACTCTGCCTCTGCACAAAAAATATCTGAAAAATCAGAGCTTTCACACCCAATATCCCCCGTAAAACAGCCTGAAAATCCTTCACAAATCGAAGATATAAGCGCTGGCGTTGAGGCAAAAAACGGTAACACTATCACTCTGCATAACAAAAAAATTCAAGACAGATGGAGTGCGGTCAATGCAGAGGGGAATAATTCAAAAGTCAAAATGAATGGGGGAAGCATTGATGCGGGTTTTATTGCACTGAGTGGATCAGAGGGTGGAGAAATTGATGCCACAGATATTACGGTGACAGCAGAAACAGCGGGGGTGGTCAACATAGAAGGGACAATCAATCTTAAAGATTCAAATATCCAAGTCACAGGGAAATCTGAAGCAAATGGCATTATTTTCCGCAATAATCTATATCATATCCCTCAAAGACAACATCCACGCAATGCTGGAATAAATGCCAACGCCATTCAGAAACAAGATATTGTCGGTAAAGTAAATCTAGAAAATACAAAATTTTTTGTTGAAAATGGTGTAGGTATCAGCCTTTATGGAACAAACACAAACGGTGTTGTCAGCCTTAAAAATTCAGAAATTCATGCTGATGCTTTATTAAAAAATATAAAAAACGAAAATGAATCCACAAACACCCTTACACTGGTTGCGGAGCACTCTTCTTTAGAAGGTCGGGTAAGAACCTCTGAGAATAATAGAACAATTTTTGATCTAAAAGAAGGGACGAAATGGCTCTTAAAACCCAATAAAAACACTATCAATAATGATCGTCTCTCAGAGAACGATACTATTTCGTATGACTATAGACAGTTTGGTCTTGATGAAAAATCATTCTCTAATCTTTCTGTATTGCGCCTTACTGACAGTGCCATTATGTTTAACAAGCCTGTGGAAGGACATTACCAAACTTTGTTTATAGGTCCTCAACGTCTGAAAGAAGATGGAACAGCGCATACTGCAGCAGTTTATAGTGCAACAGGTGTTGCAGAAATTTATGTCAATACTCAATGGAACAAACATTCTCCTGTTAGAGAACAACAAACCGATCGTATTGTGATTAATGGTGATGTATCAGGGAATACCATTGTTCACATTAATCTCCAAGAAATAGATAAAACGATAACCGATGGTTCTGTTGTGTGGGGAGAAAAGATGGCGTCGCTTCCTTTAGGGACACATGGGGTTTCAATCATTCAAGTTTCCGGACAGGCAAACGAAAATTCCTTCACACTCGCCGGAAACTATATGACAATAGGTGGACAACCTTATAAATATATCCTCGCAAGCTATAAACCTGGAACATCTCATGAGAGCCAAAATCTTTTTGGCAAGAAAAGCGATTTCTGGGATTTCCGCTTACAGAATGCCTACATTGATAAGGATAAAAAAGTTCGAGCGCTTTTACCACAGGTAGCAAACTATTTAACCCTACCTAATACTTTATTTTCTTCTGGATTTGCTGATGTAAACAACCAAAACAGGTTGTTAAATGCGATGCGAACAACAGCCTTTAGTGCAGCAGATCATAAACAGCATAATCTCTTTTTCTCCTCCTACGGCGAAAAAGTTACCTTATCTTCCAACCGCGGCCCTCTGCGCTATGGTTATGATGCTGATGTGAACTATAAAGCTTTACAATTGGGGGCTATATTAGCCACCTCGGAAAGCAAAGATATAAGCGCACATTTTGGTCTTTTAGGAACATACGGAAAACTTGCCTTTACACCAAAAGAGATGCAAGATTCTGAAAAGACAACCCTTGATAAATGGTCCCTCACCGCTTACAGTAGCCTCCAACATAGCAGTGGTCTATATATCAACACGCTTCTTTCTTACGGAAAGTTAAAAGGAAATATTACCACAGCTCTTGTTGGGAATGCTGCAAAATTGGATGGAACTGAAATCCTTAATCTCTCTGCAACCCTTGGTCAAAAATTAACAACCGGTACAAAAGGACTGGTCTTTGAACCACAAGCGCAATTGATTTATCAAAATCTCATGTTTGATATTTTCTCAGATGCCAATGGTTTAAAAGTAGACATGGGTAATCCGCGTCAATGGTTGATCCGTTTTGGTGGACGTTTAACAAAAACAATAACAGCTGTTGAAGAAAACAAGGCTGTTTCCTTCTATGGAAAAATAAATGTTATCAGAACTTTTGGTGACGGCAAAACAATAAAAATTGCGGATACCTTTGCTCTTGATCCTACCGGTTCTTCAATTGAGGGAGGTATAGGTGTGAATGCCTATCTTTCTCAAAATATTGTGCTGAATGGCGATATTAGCTATCGGCAAAAGCTGCAAAAAACCGGTGTATCGGGAACCAATGTTTCTGGCGGAATACGGTATCATTTTTAAAGCAAAAGCACTTTTAACTTCAATAAAATAAAAAGCAGCACGATGTGCTGCTTTTTATTGAGACGTCTATTTTTAAAACTCTCAAAAGTCATCATGTTATCAAAAAAACATATTGATTTATAATATTTTTTACCAATCAAATAAAAAACTAAAGAGCTTAAGCATTCTCTCATGTCCAAACTGTTCATTTTAAAGCAATCAAAATGCTTTGCTTGCACATCACAAGTCGAGAGAATTTCAATGGAATAAAACGGCACAAAAAAAATGCCTCTTTATAAATAAACCACAACAGCAAGCAACACGGGGAAATGAGCAAAGTGAATCATACGAGCAGCTTACACTCCTTTGCTATGCATAAAAATAACTGCTTTTATACCATTCTTTTGTACCACTCATGAGAGGCTTATACACTTCACGAAGCACCTTAGACCTCTTCATGAGTACTATTGTGGAAATAAGTGTGTGTATTGAGAAAAATCTCCTCAAAACAAGCATATGAAGGGGCCATAACAAATCTATTCTGTTTTGGGGATTTTATTTTGTATGAAGCGTGTCTGCTCATGAAAGCTCCACCCTATCATTATGATCTCTCAACCGCAGCAAAAGGACAAAACAAGTCATTTTGGTTATCGATTAAAATATAGCACAACACAGATAGCCTTAAACTTAACAACCTCGTTGTTTCCTTTATGAACAACAGGTCTGAGACCATGAGTTGAGTAAAGCTTTAAAAAAATTGAAAGGCAAATAGTCTCTTATTTAAGAAATCTCTTCATTCTAAGAAAAACAATTTTTATTGCAAAAATCTTGAAATTACTTTACACATTAAAAAATGTTTTTGGTCGCATACGCAACGACCAAGTGGGCCTTGAAAACCCTAAATCCGAGCGTAAAAATGAACCCACTATTGTGGGTGTCCCGGAATTCCGGGAGATTTTGCTATGTCCAGGTGTGTCTTACACACTAAAAGCAAAATGCTGACTCGGATTCAGTGTTTTCAAGCTCCCGGAATACTCATGCGAGGGCGCTCGCAACCGGAGGGGAGCAAATGCAAACTCAGAACCTTAATATTGATTTTTTTGTTGGCAAAAAAATTCGCTTGAAGCGAAAAATATTAGGAATGTCTCAAAAAACCTTAGGAGACGCTTTAGGGGTAAGTTTTCAACAAATTCAAAAATATGAAAAAGGTTTAAATCGTGTGAGTGCAGGGCGCTTAAAGGAAATTTCCGATATCCTAAATGTTTCGGTTTCCTTTTTTTACACGGATATTATCACAAAAGAAAACATCTCGTACCATCATGAAGAAGTCGCATCAAACAGAGAAGAATTTTTGCTTTTAAAAAGTTTTAGAGTTCTGACATCTGTCAAACAAAAAGCCATTTTAAAATTAATTTCTGATTAGAATTAAAACATTTTAAATAATTTCTATCCTTGTAACTGCTTTCTATTCTAAAAACAAAGCGCTTGCAATTTTTAAACAATTTGGCTTCTTAATTGAGTAAGTTCCGCTTAATCGACTTCCTACGATATGAAACACGATACTTTCTTTTCATAAGCCTTCATACCGCTTCATAAATATTTCTCTGAAAATGTCTTAAAATGCATCATGGCGAGAGCACTCTTGTTTTTCCTTCACGGCCTCCTCAGATCTGTAATCAATCCAACTTCTCATCAAGAGGGATCTCACCGTTGATCACTCCTATCAATCCATCTCCTAAATGTCTCTGCACCGATCATTCTATTAAAATAACATATTGATTTATCATCATAAATCATCTTTTTTCAACTTTAAAACCAAATAGTGTAAGGGTTCTCTCATCATTGCTCTTCTCCTATGGATAAATCAATCAAAATCACTTTTTTGCCCATCACAAGCAAAGGTAGTGTATAAGTAAAAAAAGAATAAAAATACCCCAAGAATCTCAAGAGCCCAAAGCTGTTGCAACATTGGAAAATAGCAAAGTGACGTTGCTGAAAAACATGACAATGCCAACTTACTTCTTTATAGGACTGAGAGTGTTCTGTAGACTTTATATTATTTCCATGAAGGCTTTATACCTTCATGGGCAGCGTCACGTCACAAACTGACATCACGAAATCGGCACTGTTACAAAATGGGTGTGACAAGCCTTGAGAAATATTTCTTTACAATAAGCGCGTACATTGGAAACAATAAATCTATTCTTTTTGAATCGCTCTGTTTTGCATGAGGGGCGTGATCCCATTAAAAATGCAATAAACAAAAACATAAAAAAATATATGATCTTCACTCTTTAAAAGACAGTGCTTTAAATTCTTTTAAAAGCTGTAAAGCAAAAAGATGATGATAAAAATATCACCTTTACAGCTTTATAATTCCCCTCCAATGAAACTACCTTCCCTTTTTCAAATATGAATCCCAACAGAGATACGCGTTCTCCAATCTGGCATACAAAAACGACAACAGAAGAGAAAATACTAAACCGCCTTTTTATCTCAAATATAAAGCTTGCAGTAACTAACCGCTTTATCTCATCATACTTTAAAGGAAACGCTTGCATAAGATATCATGGAGCGGTCAAAACATTCGCTCATCCCCCTTCCCTTCAACGAAAAAATAAAGTGCCTACCAACCCACTCTGTAGAACAATATTCTATAAAAAATTTGCTTTCTCTTAAAGCCGCTGCACTTAGCTCACCACAAAGGTGTGCGCGTGACATCACCACACTTGAAAAGAGATTGTTTCATAAGGCATCATGAAGCGGTCACAACATCCTCTTATCCCCCTTCCCTTCAACGAAAAAATGAAGTGCCTATCAACCCACTCTGTAGAACAATATTCTATAAAAAATTAGCCGCTGCACTTAACTTACCACAAAGGTGTGCGCGTGACATCACCCTAAAAGAGATTGTAGGCTCTATTTTACAGAACAGCAAAACGATAATTTAAATACTCAAACGCACTTAAAATATAGAGACTGAAAAACACACTCTTTATTCAAACCACTGCTCTACCTCATCATAATAATTGCGTAGAACAGCTGAATAAAGTTTAGATTATTCTTCTAATTCCTTTGCAAGTCCAGAGAGTTGCATAGCTTGCGAAAGATCATTGACTGCATTTAAATGTGTTTGAAGTAATTCACTATTACGCTGTAGTTTTTTTTGTAAATCAGACAGCAAACTTTCAACCTCATGCTCAATATCTTGATTCATGTAGCGTCTCACATCGCTCATCGATTTATTAAGATCACGCAAACCACGTATTTTACATAAATTTATTTCTTCGTAATCTGGAACACCACTGCTCTCTAGCATATTGCTTTCATAATCAACCACTTGTGCTAATCCTTTCACAGCAGCGACAAATTTTGTCATCGCCCAATCACGATCAATAAGGTTATTATCAAGAGCTTTTGCTTTTGTAGCAAAACTATCATCACCATATTGCACTACAGACATTTTTATTTCCCCTTCAACCATATTGTTCAATCTTACTTTCAAATGAGGGAGATTAAACAGTTTTTCTTCAATGCTGATACACCCAATCGCGCTGATGATGCCAACACTGCCCAGACAACAGCACAACACCCCTTAAAAGTGCGTACCACTTCAACTTTCAACATATTCTCTGAAATATTTTCTTGCTTTGCTCCAAAACTATTATTGCTACTACACACATTCACCAAAATGCTATAGACTTAAACCCCTGCGCAGCAATATCGAAACTTCCAAATTTTCTCAAATTTTCTCTGTCTGTTTCGCCTTGCTTATTTTATCCTCGATTATTTTATTTTGTCTGCTTGATCACCACCAAGCCTTCGACAGAAAACAATAACTCTCTAACGATAACTTAGTCATAAAAAACACTTGCCGCCAAAAATTCGCAGCAAATAAAGACTTAAGCCCATTAAGAACTTCAGCATTTCACCGATAGCAATATTCACCCTCCATAAACTTTATGGCTTTCCACTCACCTAAACCTGCATAGTTTCTGGCGCCTATAAGATAGCACCCGACAAGATTAGTTTGCATCCATTCAAAAAGATACCCACACACTCTACTCTTTTTACATACATGCAATATTTTGCATAAAACACAAAAAGAATTCTCTTTTGAACAGATCAGCCATATAGCACTATTAAAAAAGACATCTTAAAATAGCTAAATAGCCATCCATCTCCCTTTTTCAATTATCATTTCGCTTTTCTTTGCAATAAGCGACTATATAAGATTTTTTGAACCTTTTCAAGCGTTTCTTAACCCATCCGTTCGATACGCCTTTAATCTCATATTCATGCGCTTGTTTGAAAAAACAATCTCTTAAAGGCAGCCTCCCCCCAAGTCTATTTCACATAAGTCTATTCCACATAAGCTTATTGCACCCAAATTCATTTTGCACCGGACGCAAAAATGATATAATGATAAATCTCCTATAAAATGGATAAAATTCATCGAGCTCTTAATCTTTATGCTTCATAAAAGAGCAAGCCAGCAAACCGGCATTACCCCCACCTCACTCCCCCAATGTTACTCCCTTAGCACTTGAAGACGCTTCATAAGAGGTATCTTTCTTGTATAGTTTCATACCACAGGGCTCTTCTTGCTTGTCATGTTCAAAAAACATGATTTTGGTTGATTTAATATAAAAAGATTTAAAATAAGAGAATCTTTGGGTATTCAAGACTCTCACTCAATATGCAAAGCAGTAAATTATCATTACAAATCAATGCATTACCAACAAATAATGCTTAATTCTTTCCCTATTACTCTGTTTAAAAATTTCCTCTTCATCTTCCTTACGAAGCATAAAGATGGGAGCTCAATGGATTTTATATTATTTCCAAGGAGGCTTTACCGTTATACCATTCATGAGAGCCAGTACGAAATAGACTTACGCCTTAAGAGATTGTTTTTTCAAACAAGCGCATGAATATGCAACATAAGAATATTCCATTTGGAACATTTCTTTCTTCGTGTGAAAATATATCGCAAACAGCCTTAACTAATCTTGTTATGAAGTAAAATCGATCAAAAAGCCTATTTGACTTTCTCCCCATACCTTAAAACAAAAAACTTAACTCCATCTGCTCTGTATACAATCCAAATTTTTGTCAAGCAGGCTTCTCTTGACACCTCCTCATGAAATTCACTTGAACGAAAAACTCAACAAACAAACCTACAAATATTCATTTGCATACTAAAAGACACTTAACACGCAATAAAAAACACAAAAACGTTTCAAAAAACTTATATGCCTTATATTACCGCTATAAATAACCGTATTTTATGGCATCATGGGATAAAAAAAGTTTGCCGCAATACAAAACCTATAAAATCAACCAATATTAACTTTAAAGTTTTCCTTTTTATGCACTCACAGTGCTCAAACGCCTCAAAAAATCTTATAAATAAAGAAAAAATTTAAACTTGCCGAATATGTTATACCCGCATATATTACAGGCTGTAACATATTGTTACTCAATTAAAATCACCTCCAAAAGAACAGAAAGAGGATCTTATGGTTGATCTCATAAAAGCCGCGATGCTTTATTCAACCTTGATTATTACCCTCAATGCTTTTGTTGTATTTTTAGCGCTCATCATAGAAATATACGAGGCATAAATCTCCTAGATTTTCGTAATCTGTGCAAACTTTTCGTAATCTGTACAAATAAGCATCTTAATTTTCCACAAGGTCAAAGTAAAATTTTAGCTCTCTAGATAAATCACCTCCCAATTTCAAACATCGCTTGCAACTTTTTTGATGTTAACCTCTACTTTTTATCTGCATTTTTAACCATTAGTTTTGTCTTTTCACGCTCCCTTGAATCCCAACGTCATCCCTACCCTTAAAGGACAGAGTTTTCGACCAGATTCAATTTGTAAACAATTTATCTTCTTATCAAGCAGCTTATCGTTAACTTCCTCCTTCAAGACATATCACGCCCCTAAAGGATAATATTGAAGCTTACGCTAAAAACACCACCATCTTGACGTTTATGAAAAAGAAAGCCGCTCCATCATACATTAAAGCCCCTCATGGTGCTATACACCTTGGCTCTTGAGATAAGTTTATAAAAGGCATTTGTCTGCTTTTTTTCAATCATTTTTTATTCACGAGGAAACACTTTCATTTTTAACGTGCAAAAAACATGGATTTTGCGTAGCTCAACCTAGAACAGATTTGAAGTGAGAAAATTCTACGAATATCGGGGGCTCATTCAACATGAAAAAACACTAAACACTCTTTACATATCAAAGCATTGTCCGAAGAATACGACCCCTTAAGAACAAAAAAACGCATGCGTAAATTTTACATGGGCTCCACCACCATTCAAAACGATAATACGACGGCACAATTATAATAAAAACAGCAAGAAAAGGGGAGTAAACTTGGAAGGCAAAATTTGAAAAGGCATGAGGAACGGTTAACACCTCACAGATCCAGCAAAACCGTCCTAGTATAAGCGGCTCACACCCTCACCTGAAATGATAATATTCTCAAATAAAAAGCACTTTTTTAAAATAATGTGAGAAAAACATTTGACTATAAAACGATAATAAATCCATTCAAAACGCTTTTTTCTCTCTTAAAAAAAACGGAAAAAAGTAAATTCCAAACAGATATTTTCCTTCCAATTTTTTCAAAATTAACCGTAAAGTTTAATACCTTTCTTTGTATGATAAAATATTTATTTGTATTAAACTCCCCAACATAGCCCAACATTTGAATCTCATATTTCATCATGCATGCAACCAAGATGTAAAAAAAATTAGCGCATAGTTTGAAAAAATGAGCCCCAACATGCGGCGGCTCATTCCAGTGCAACAGTACCACAATTGAAAGCATTTTTTAGCGGAACAGATGACAGTATGTCATCTGTTCCACAAAGAGTGCAAACCGTAAAAGATTAGCTCTTAAAGTCAAAAACGCCCCAAAAGTAAGAGATGAAACACCCAAAAACGGAATAAAATCAATAACGGTCCAATCCCTTATTGATAGAATAACCTATTGAGTTTTATTTTTTAATGAAAGCCAAAAAGAAATTCCATATATGCTTGTTTAACATTTCGACAGTTTTTAGATTTATCTCTGGAAGATTCCTCCATATTTTCACATTTCAGTCCCCATTCTTGCATTAATTTTTCATCTTTCTTAAAATCTTCTACGCTATAAGTCTTTTCGCAACCAGCAACAGCAAGTCCAATGCAAAACAGCAATGCTATAATAACGACTTTATTCATTAATAAATTCCCCTTCCTTGAGATTGATAAAATTTGGACACAATAAAACATCCCGCAAAAAATTGCATATTTGGCTCATTGTGCATTTTCAAAAATTTTAAATCCAACTTCTGTACGCGATTTTTTACAATCCTTAAATCAATAGAATACAAAGAAAGCATCCTCCTATCGATATTGTTTATGATTTAATGATTGTCCTGCTGTTTTTCAGTTTCATTCCCCTTTTTGCTATTTTCACGAAATTCCTTTGCAAGATTTCTATAATGCTCTTGAAAAAGTTCCATATCGGCTTGCATGACATTTTGACAATTCTTAGTTGCAAAAACAGAAGGTCCCATTTTATCGCATTTCTTTCCCCATTTTTGCATCAACTTTTTATCTTTCTTAAATTTCTCAACACTGTAGTTTTTTCACAACCAACAGCCACAAGCCCTGTGCAAAGAGCAACAGTGCTGTTAGAATGATCTTGTTCATGGTTGTTCCCCTCTTTTTATTTTATACTAACTTGTTTTATACTTTGAGAACGACATCGTTGGTTTCACAAAATCCCTGTATCGTGCTCTTACGTATACTTTGCCTTTGACAAATACGAACACCTTCAACGCTAATATGTTGCATCATGAGAGTTGTTTTATTGGACTTGTATTTGTAATGTTATCTACGCAGTGGCTCTTTAGATTTGAGCGGTTTAAACTTCAGCAGCAATTTAATATCTTAATATTTTCAAAAATGCTTTTAATCACTTTTTTCAAGAATTTTTCTTCAAAAACCCCTTCATCATGAAAAGCAACACAAATATGGTATCAAAAATTCACCATACCTAGATCCATTGCAAGTTTTCTGCAAACGAAACAACAACTCTTTTAATGATTTGATTGCGCTCTTGCTTATTTCTTAATCCACTTTCTTAATTCGCTAAGAAAGAAAAAAACTTAAACTCCCCCTACACTTTTCAAATGCCAATAGAAACTCTAAAAAAGCGATCTTATACATTCCTGATAGCCATAAAAAATTATTCTTTACCTACCATCAAGTAACATTCAATACTCAGTCCATAAAAGCACACATAGTCTATAAAATCGCAAAAATGAAAGAAATAATTTCATATCATACTCTATGATTTTTTGGGGTTATAAGGAAAGCTTATAGCACGCTCATATCAGTTAATTTTATTGATTTTCATCCCCCCTGATAAACATGAATATAATTTTAAAAAGAAAGCATCGTCTAGCAGAAAAAAACAATCAAAGCTACTGTTAATTTACATTATTTACCCATGTATTTCAGTAAAATAAACAACAAATAACTCCACATTAAAATCATGATCAAAACAATTGTTATGGAAAAATAAACTGACCTATCCAGCGATGATAAAAATAATAAGGAGGAGGATCTCATCCATCGCAGAAGAGTTAAAATAAAGAATTTTTTATAGGTTTATGACCCTTTCATGAAATAAATCTTATGCAAAATAACTTAAATAAAACAATCCATGTAAAAAATGAGCGCTTTTATCACGATTAATTTCATGTAAAAATGACCGATATCATCTTTTTAAAAAAACAAACCAACGCACATTTATTATCATATATCTGTTATCGTATCTTATTTTTATTTTCCGTATTTTTTTGCAAGCAATTCGCGCACCTCATCAGCCATTTTAGTTCCACGACTTGCACAACTTACCTTCATTAACCGATGCAAAGTTTCAGGAATATCGATTGTGAGGCGCTTCATCCCTCCATTCGCGTTTCCTTTGGAGATTCCTACCCATGCATCAGCTGTTAAAGGAATAGATTTATTGGTTGGTTTTGTGCCAATTTTAATTTTTTTATTCATCCCGCTAACTCCTTGATTTCCGCTGCAACGGCTTCAATTTCTGCGGCGGCTGGTCCTTGCTTATCAACTTCATAAACAGCCTTTCCCTGGGCTGCAGCTTCTGCAAAAATCACACGCTGTGCAACACTAGAAGAAAGAACATGGACGGGGTATATGCCAAGCGCTTCATTGACATCACGCCCTATCGCTGTATTGACTATTTTACGATTAATAACAAAAGCAGATTTGAGATTTTCTTTATAAACACGTGCTTCGTCAATCAGCTTTACAATTCCATCAGCAGCCCAAATATCATAGGGACTAGGCAAAACAGGGATAAGTACAAAATCCGAAGCCATAAGAGCACTACGCGCAAGGTCCGTCACACGCGGGGGACCATCAATAATAATATAATCATAACTATGGCCAATCTGTGTAATCTCTTTGTGAACCGTTGCACGCGGTAAACCAATAACGGAAAACAAAGGCGCCTCTTCACGTGCAGCAGCCCAATCCAATGCGCTCCCCTGTGGGTCAACATCAATAAGCAATACCCGTCCCCCGGTACGTGCAAAGCTGGCTGCCAGATTCACGCTCAACGTAGTTTTTCCAACACCCCCTTTTTGATTCAAAAGTCCAATGATCATTCGTTACATCTTTCAGTATTATCGTTTTTACGATTGTACAGAAAACAACAAAAGAAGCAAGTATCCAACATCGACAAAACAACAACTTCTGCTAACTTTTACGATAAAAACGACAACTCTCAATTTTGTCTTTAGAAATATTCTTTCAGCATGAAGCCCAAAATATTCTGAAGGAAATATTCTTAGAAGGAAAAGATAGATTTAAACAAGCAATAGGCTCTTCTTCCCCCGCCTTAAAATAAAAATTTCTTAAATCCACGCCAATTGATCAAGCATGATCTCTCCATAATCTCCTTTGGATTTTTCCCTCTTCACGCAAACCTTGATCTCGCCCAATAAAAAAGCCTTTACCCTGAAAAAATAACAAATGCCCCAGGAGGATTTGGAAGGGAGACATATTGAATGAGAAAAGCAAAATTCATAAAACTCGCTCATTCTCCTCTCTTATCTTCAATTACTTAAAATCATTTATATGCCATCACCAGCAGAACGAAAATATGAAAACAAACACGAAAAAAAGGAAAAAATATATCTTATGAAGTATCTTAACTATTAAGAACTATGGTCCGCATCGGTGGCTCGTATATAGTATATAATTCGTATATAATCGTGTCGGCTTGTCCCTTTTCTTAAATGAAAAATAGGGGGTGTACAATGAATATTATACTCTTTGAAAGAGATATCTTCCCGCGCAACACAGTGTAATGAAGTTGAAAAAATAAGGATAAACAAACAACACAATGGGCTCTACTTCGTGACAACAATGAACCATCCATAAAGAGCGTTATCTTTTATAAAGGTCAATCTATTGAGCACATCTATCTTTACACTTAAGACCACCCCCCTCACACGACTTGTGCCGGCTCATGGGCTGTATAAGGCTCTTATCCCTTGAAACGGTTCATAAAAAGGCATTTTCTCCCCTTTTCTTATACAATTTCACTCCACACGCCCCCCGCTTATCAGTAAAAGATCTTCAATGATGTAACATGGAACAGACTTGAAATAAGGGAATCTTACGGTATTCAAGGTTCTAACTCGAGTTAAATAATAGATCAATGTCTTATTCAAGATCGAATATGTTGCATCTTACAATGCCTTTTTCCAAGCAAGTATTCTCGACAAAAAGAATATTTTTGTTAAGATGCCCTTTAAAAAATCTTACCCTTCATCATGTCTTTTTATAGAGCTCAGAGTATTGTAAAAATCGGGAAATTGGGAATAAATAAAAATGAATTTACAGCAAATTGACCCTGATATTTTTATCGGTGCACAAATGAACATAGAAAATATCAAAACATTGGCAGAAGCTGGTTTTAAAACAATTATCTGTAACCGCCCCGATCACGAAGAACCTGATCATCCTGACTTTTCAAGCATAAAAATGGTCGCAAATGACTATGGCATAAAAGCCTATTACCTTCCCGTTTCGCCTCCAACCATAAAAAAATCAGATGTTGAAACCATGCAGACAATTTTAAAAACAGCGTCCTTACCTCTCCTTGCCTATTGCCATCATGGAACGCGTTCACTGCATCTTTATCGTTTAGCACGTCTTTAATCATAGGCTTCATGCGCTTCATCCCACACGCTAAAAAACAAAAATTCTTAAATTCACACCAATTTAAAAAAAAATCATCTGTCAAGAATATTTGTCTTACAGCTTTCACTTGGAGACTTTCTCCCTTTAAGGAGCCCTCTTCATTAGGACACGATAAGAAAGTTTTTCTCTTAAATAGACAACAAACCTCCGCCTCTAAAGCCATCAAGAAGCTATAAAAATGCAGGCAAATTGATGCAAGCGATCAACTTTTAAAAGAAAAAAATTATCGATTTTAAATTTTGTGAAATTCTAAAATTAAAAGCGCAAGAAGTTAAAAACCAGCTCTCTTTTTTCTTCTCATCTCTTCTTGCCAAAAATGCTGTATCCTTATTCATTCACGATTCATCATGAATTTTAACGGATCAGAAAGAAACAAGCAGTAAAGTTTTAATTGACAACAAAAGCCATACAATTAACTTTGAAAAAGACAATGCCTCAATCAGATCTTCAGATATTCGATTCTCCCTTTCAACAACGTAAAAAACATATATTCCGTGATGTTTTGGAATATATGTTTGTGCTTATCATCACTTTAAGTGCTATTTTAGCAGCTCTTCTTTCTTTTTCAGATAAACTTAGAGCATATTTTTAAAAGTAAGCAGCCGATCCAACTGTGATAAGGGTTGGACTGTCTTTAAAATTTCTTTTGCTTTTTTTTCATCACGGTGCATTTGTGCAATCAAAGGTTCAAGCCCATCAAATTTTTCTTGTCCGCGTAAAAACTGGAAAAAAGAAACGGTACAGCTTTCCCCATAAAGGTCGTCATTAAAGTCAAATAAATAGGTTTCCAAAAGAGGGACCCCATCTTTAACAACGGTTGGACGACAACCAAAGCTTGCAACCCCATCATATAAAACACCGTTAGTGCGACGCAAGCGTACCGCATAAACACCATGAGCCAAACGAACTTGAGGAGGCAACATCTGATTAGCGGTAGGAAATCCCAAAAGACGTCCAAGTTTGTCGCCTTGAATAATATTGGAACATACCCGATAGCGATAGCCTAATAAATGGGCTGCTTGGTCCACTTCTCCTTGTGAAAGAAGTTGCCGAATAAAACTAGAGGAAATAATCAACGATTGTGAATCTTGAGGATGAGAAACACATGGATGAGAAACATAAGGAACCTGCACAACCTCAAATCCCTCTTCTTTTCCTCTTTGACAAAGAAGAGAGACGTTTCCACTTTTCTTATGACCAAATTGAAAATTTTCGCCAGTCACCACAACAGAAACATCAAAAGTTTCCTTTAAAATCGACTTGATAAATTCATCGGCTGAAAGAGTAGCAAATTGAGCATCAAAGAGCTGCTCAATCACGCCATCAAAGCCCACAATTTTAAAAATTTCAGCTTTTTCAGCCGCCTCAGTCAAACGATAGACAGGCGCTGAACGTTGAAAAAAACTTCTTGGATGCGGTTCAAAAGTTAAAACAACAGCGGGTTTCTTTTTTATCCGCGCAAAATCAAGTGCTTTTTGCAACACCCCTTGATGCCCACAATGAACACCATCAAAATTTCCAAGTGCCAACACGGCTCCCCGCCAAACCGAGGGAAACATATGAATTCCCTGAAGACGCAAAAATTTAGCCATTACTGAAGTGCCCACATGATTGCTTGTGGCCTATAACCATGACATTCTAGAAAAGAATGCAAAGCTTGCTTATCCACCACACCATTTTGCATATAATCATAACAATGAATCCCCCCCATAATATAAAGGGCATCAAGACCAAATTGGGCCGCTCCTTTAATGTCCGTCAAAAGACCATCACCAATCGCTAAAACTTGACTTTTTTCTACTGTTCCACGCATATTTTGAAGTTTTTCAAAGGCACACTCATAAATAGGAGCATGAGGTTTTCCAGCAATGCGAACTTCTCCTCCTAATTGTTGATAAAGACGTGCCAATGCGCCAGCACACCAAAATTCCTTATTTCCGTAATGAACAATCACATCAGGATTAGCACAAATAAAGGGTAAATTCCGCGCTTTTATGCGACAAAACATCGCCTCATAAGCAGAAGGTTCTTCCTCAAAATCTTCAAGAAAACCGCTACAAACGACAACAGAAGCTTCCCTTTCTTCAACAAATTCACACATCAACCCTTCAAATAACACCAAATCACGTTGTGGACCGATGAAAAAAACTTGACGCGGTGCAGCACAAATGAGATCCCGCGTGACATCCCCTGACGTGATAATGGCATCATAATAGTCACGATGAACATTCATGCTTTGTAATTGAGCCGCAACATCTTCCCGTAGTCGAGGAGAATTCGTCAATAAAATGACCGTTTTTCCCATTTGTCGAATTTTATACAACGCTTTCAACGCTGGTTCAAATGCCTGCACACCATTATGCACAACACCCCACACATCACAAAAAACAGCATCATAACGTTCTATAACAGTCTCAATATGGGTAAGCTCATTCATGGTGCACCTATCTCTATTTGTCATTGATCAAGCTGTCTTTACTTCAAAACTACTTATCGAAAGATAAGACTTCTGTCATCTGCTTTCTCAAACCATATCTCAACTTTGCATCGCTTATTAAAGATCATAAGAAATGATAAAATAAATAAGGTATCAAAAGCCCGTGCAAAATTCTAAAACGCTTTATAACAAAAGCTCATCATTCCACAATACTCATTTTCTTCATAAAAACTTCAATTCCAACAACAACTGCGTTGATACAGCTTTTTAGCGAAAACACTCAAATTTTTAATTTGAAAAATAAATAAATTTAAAAAACGCTTTAAAATTACTTTCTTAAGGATAAAATCCTTAAATTTATAATTATCGTTTATTCTTCAAACCTCATGGGAATTCCAAATATCTTTTCTCATTTCAAAATCTGTTTATATTGAATCAATCAAAACACTTCGTTTTCCCATTCATTAAGTAGAAGAAATAATAAAAACATTTAAAGATAAAAAAATAAAATCTCTCAAATTCAAATGCAGAAACTATCAAAGTATTTTGAACAAACAAAGAGTATGTGGCATCTATGCCGTCATGCATCTTTTTTTTCAATAAAGATAGAAACATAGCGTTTATCCTATCCATAGAAGCTTTCCCTTGATACACTTTCGTGTAGCATCATTCGTAAAATGCGTATGAGCATTGAGAAAAATCTTTTAAAAATAAGCAGGTATAGACAACAACCAAATCTATTTCGTTTTGAGTCTGTTTTGCATGAAGGATATCCATTTATGAAAGCTTTTCCCTCTCATCATGAGATTTCAACCACATAAAAAAACCATTTTGGTTATTGATCAAAGACCTCTTTAGTTCTCCCCTAGGGCGCTTAATCTTAAAATCCACGGGGGGCTCCCTTCATCAAATGCAGGACTGAGAACATAAGTTTTGTGAGTGAATTTTAAAAAAATTGAAAGGCAAACAGTCTCTTAATTTTAGAAGTCTATCCATTTTAAGAAAAGTGCTTTTTATTGCCAATCCTCTCAAATTACTTTATGAATGGAGGTGTTTTGGTCGCATACGCAGCGACCAAGTGGGCTCTAAAACCCGAAACCTAAAATAAAAATTTACTCCGCTTTGCGGGTATCCCAGAATTCCGGGAGTTTTTGCACTGTCCAAGTGTGTCTTACACACTAAAAGCAAAAAAACTGACTAGAGCTCAGTATTTTCAAGCTCCCGGAATACTTATGCGAGGGCGCTCGCACTAGGTGGGAGCAAATGCAAACTCAGAATCTTAATATTGGTCTTTTTGTCGGTAAAAAAATTCGCTTAAAGCGAAAAATATTGGGAATGTCTCAAAAAACCTTAGGAGACGCTTTAGGGGTAAGTTTTCAACAAATTCAAAAGTATGAAAAAGGCTTAAATCGTGTGAGTGCAGGGCGCTTAAAGGCAATTTCCGATATCCTAAATGTTCCGGTTTCCTTTTTTTACACGGATATTATCACAAAAGAAAACACCTCGTACCATCATGAAGAAGTCGCATCAAACAGAGAAGAATTTTTGCTTTTAAAAAGTTTTAGAATTCTGACATCTGTCAAACAAAAAGCCATTTTAAAATTAATTTCTGATCAAAATTAAAATGTTTTACATGATCTTTATCACTGCTTTCTGTTCTAAAAACAAAACGCTTGCAATTTATATCACAACGCGTTTTTTCCAAATTCTCCTTGATTGACTTCCTACGATAGGAAACACAATATTTTCTTTTCATAAGCCTTCATACCGCTTCATAAATATTCCTCTGACAATATCTCGCAACGCATCATGGCAAGAGCACTTGAAACATCCATGAAAACAATTCATGATACAAGTCTTAAAATATTGAGCAACATGTCTTTTGACTGTTCCAAATTTTGAAAGGTTCTATCCTCTCCACCTTCCCTGTTTTAAAAGGACCAGCGACAAATCTAATGTCGTCTCTAACAGTTTCACTAAGCAAACCTCAACCTCTCAAAGGACAATATTCCATAAGGCTCTACGCGCAAAAACGTCCTAAAAAGCTAGCCTCCCCGCCCCACCTTGAAGCACCAAAACGTTTCAATCCAGTTCAGTCTGTAAATAATGCAATAATCCGTTTTTTTAAGTGAGCATATTCACTTGTTTTATTTCATATCACCTTTATATCACCAACCTCAAAGAACACCATCTCATGAGACTGTCTGGTTTGTCCTGATCTCACACATTTTTGCAATAAACATCAAGGAAAATCAATAAAACCAATCAAGGGCTTGCAAACGGGTTATAAGATCCATTATCTCGTCGCCACTTGAAGGGTTCGGTGAAATCGCTTGACCAAAGACCAATCTTATTGTTACGTGCTTTTTCTTCTGCATGATGGTACTGTGTTGGAAGAGGATTTTTACCCTCCTTTGGGAGCACCAGCATCCCTTCTCTAAGACCTGCCTCAGCTAAATCAATCCCTTGAACAAAACATTGCGCATAATAAACACCATTGTGCATAAAAGCCCGCTTACAGGATAAATCCTGACCAAGTGTTTTGGTGACAAGCCAAGCCGTTGTAACCGCACCGCAGGGCCATTCTTGATCCTTTAATTTTGCTTTTTGGCGTGGTGCGCATGTGTCCACACCATAAAGATGAATATCACGGGTCATATGGGATCGCCAAGATTGTGCAGAAGGTGTTAGTAATTTAAATGTAACCCCACTTGTAACCGATGCCCTACCATGAAAAACAAGCACATTATGTACCTCATCATTTGATGCAACGCTCTCCTGCTGATCAAGCGCTGGTTTATTTTCTTCTAATGACTGTTGGGAGATCGATTGCCTTAATTTTTTTTCTTCCTTGTAGAGATCAACAATATCTTGAATATCTTTCATTTTTAATATTTCAAGAAAGCTGAAATCTATTTTATCCTTATATTGACTTAATCCCCACATTATAGAAACTATAATGTAAATCATAACAATCAATTTAAATAGCATCTCTTAACACGCTCGCTTAAAAAATTCATTGTTTTTCTATCCTTTCACATTATTTATCAGCAATCCCCTTGTTTTTAAAGAAAAAATCAAAATATCTGTGTTACACATTAACTACATTTTGTAAAGAATAATATTCTTTCTCACCTTGTTTTAATATTGTTGTCTTAACTAAAAGTACAACTTAAAATTGCCATTTTCATGTAACACAATCTCAGTTTGAAAAGACTTCTGTCTCTTTAAAAAGAAGTATTTGAGAGTGAGAAAATCCACGATCAAGACTTTTAAAACAAAAAAACGAGGAGTTTAGACTGTCATAAAATAACAGAATTCTCCAGGTGTTAGAGGCAATGGAATGTCGATAGATGAACAAATATTGTTTGTTAAAGAGAGGTAAAATGACAAATAGTAGATTTCAGAACATCATTTTTATCGTGATCATGCTGCTTTTTACAGCAGTATTTGTATCCGATCCTTCTTTTGCTGCTCCTGCTCCTAATGGGGGTGGTTTTGGGAATCTTGATGGTGTTTTAGGCAACATTGTCACCATGATGACGGGTCCAACGGCAAGGCTAATTGCCATTATATGTGTTGCTGCTGTAGGTATTGGTTGGATGTACGGCTTTATTGATTTACGCAAAGCAGCTTACTGTGTTCTCGGTATTGCTCTTGTTTTTGGTGCCCCCGCTCTTGTCACTAAATTAGCGGGTACAGCATAAATGAACGAAGATACCCTTTTCCTTGCCTGTACACGTCCGGCCATGTTTATTGGTGTTACAATGGAAGCGATGGCACTCAATGTCATGGCGACATCCATTCTCTTTATTGTGACCAGTGATTTTACCATGTTTGGTCTTGGAGTTGGGATGCACTTTATTTTACGTGAAGTGACAAAATATGATCACAACCAATTTCGCATACTATTTGCGTGGCTCAATACCAGAGGAAAACAAAAAAATATCAGCCGATGGGGAGGAGGTTCTACCTCCCCCTTACGCCTTGTCCGCACTTATAAGGAACTAAGCTGAAGGAATACAACCGGTGAAACATATGTCAATGATGAAACGGGAAACTTTGCCTGAAGAATATATTCCCTATATACGTTACATCAACCAGCATGTCATTGCTTTAAATTCACGCTGTTTAATGGTTGTGATGGCTGTCGAGGGTGTAAATTTTGATACGGCAGATACTGATCAAATCAATTCTTTACACAACCAATTAAACACGCTTTTGAAAAATATTGCAGATGAACGGGTTGCTTTATATTCTCACATCATTCGCCGTCGTGAAACGATTTATCCAGAAGGCCATTTTATTTCATCTTTTGCAACAACATTAGATGAAAAATACAAAAAGAAAATGGTTTCGCAAGAGCTGTATCGCAATGATCTATTTATTTCATTGCTTTGGAATCCTGCAGCGGACAAAACGCAGAAATTAGCTTCATTTTTTCAGCGCTTGAGCAAAGCAAAAAAAACACAATCTGAACCCGATGAAGAAGCTATTCGTAAACTCGAAGAATTAAGCCAAGATCTCATGCAAGGTTTAGAAGAATATGGGGTCCGTCTCCTAACAATCTATGAACATGAAGGGCTTTTATTTTCCGAACAAAGTGAATTTCTCCATCAATTGGTGGGCGGAAGGCGTGAACGTATTCCTCTGACATTTGGCACCATTGCATCAACGATCTACTCAGATCGTGTTATTTTTGGAAAAGAAATTATTGAAATTCGTCATGAAAGCAATGAACGCTTTGCCGGCATGTTTGGGTGGAAAGAATACCCTTCTAAAACACGCCCAGGAATGACCGATGGTTTGCTTACGGTCCCGTTTGAATTCATCTTAGCACAATCCTTTGTTTTTAAAAGTAAAGCAGCCGCCAGTGCAATTATGAGCCGCAAACAAAATCAAATGATTAATGCAGCCGACCGTGCTAGCTCACAAATTGATGCGCTCGATGAAGCCTTGGATGATTTAGAGTCAAACCGTTTTGTTTTGGGCGAACATCATATTTCTTTAGCTGTTTTTGCCGATCACCCCAAAATATTGACTGAGAACTTATCAAAAGCACGCTCCCATTTAACCAATGGGGGTGCCGTTATTGCCAGAGAAGATTTAGGATTGGAAGCTGCATGGTGGGCGCAATTACCCGGAAACTTTAGCTATCGTGCGCGTTCAGGCGCCATTACCAGCAGAAACTTTGCCGCTTTATCGCCCTTCCATTCTTTTCCTGTTGGCAAATTGAACGATAATATTTGGGGTCCTGCTGTCGCTTTGCTCAAAACACAGGCTGGTTCACCTTACTATTTTAATTTTCATTATGGTGATCTTGGAAACACGTTTGTTTGTGGTCCATCGGGATCTGGTAAAACAGTGATTGTTAATTTTCTTCTTGCACAATTACAAAAACATAATCCAACCATGGTTTTTTTTGACAAAGATCAAGGGGCAGAGATTTTTGTCCGCGCTGGAGGAGGAAAATATAAACCTTTAAAAAATGGACAGCCCACCGGTATTTCTCCCTTAAAGGGCATGGAATACAGCGAAAAAAATAAAATCTTTCTTCGCAATTGGATCTTAAAGCTCGTCTCAGCTGAAGGGCAAATTGTGACCGAAGAAGAGCGACAAGAGATTGCCAAAGCCATCGATTCCTTAGAAAATTTACCCCCAACACAACGCTCTCTTGGGGCTCTTCAACTGTTTTTTGACAATACATCAAAAGAAGGGATTGCCATACGACTACAACGCTGGATTAGAGGAAATGATTTAGGATGGGTTTTTGACAATGATCAAGATGATCTCAATTTAAATGCACAATTCATTGGCTATGACATGACCGATTTCTTAGACAACGAAGAAATTCGGCGCCCCTTAATGATGTATCTCTTTCACCGTATTCTTGATCTAATTGATGGACGACGCATCATTATTGTCGTTGATGAATTCTGGAAAGCTTTAGAAGATGATTCATTCAAATCTTTTGCGCAAGATCGGCTAAAAACAATCCGTAAACAAAATGGCATGATGCTCTTTGCAACACAAAGCCCCAAAGACGCTTTAAACTCCACAATCGCACACACAATTATTGAGCAATGCCCCACTCAAATATTTTTTCCCAATCAAAAAGCAAATTATAACGATTATGTCGAAGCTTTCAAACTCACTGAGCGTGAATTTGAACTGATACAGTTAGAATTAAGCAGAGAATCCCGTCGTTTTCTTATCAAACAAGGACAAAGTTCTGTTGTTGCAGAGCTTAACTTACGTGGAATGAGCGATGAGATCGCCGTTTTAAGCGGCACAACTCAAAATATTGAACTCATGAATGAAATTATAACCGAATATGGAGAAGACCCTAATGAATGGCTACCCATATTTTATCAAAGGAGAAAAAACAATGAAAAAATATAGCTTAGCAACACTGTTATCTTTTTCTTTTATTTCTCATGCATTATCACAAGTCTCACCAGATGCTGATGAATATTATAAACAAGCACTCGAGAACACACAAAAACTCGATATTGCGAAATCAGAAACCGCTGAGACTATTTATAAGACTGCAACTGAAAAGACAAAAAAAATCAAAGAGATAAGAGATCAACTTGAACAACTCAAAGCACAAATAAATACAGCAACAACTAAAACCGAAACTGAAACTGAAAAACAATCTAAACTTGAAGAATTGCAGAAACTTCAAACCCTTCAGCAAGAACTTCAATTAAAAGTTTCTCTTCTTCAAGCTGATCTTCAAGCGAATGCGTTAAAACTTCAGTCTCTGAGTATGATTCAAGCCAAAGATACGAAGACAAAAGAGGAGCTGCGTGAAGAAAAGGAGCAAGAAAAACATAAAACAATTCAAGCACAATTAAAAGAAAAAGAAGAAAAACTAAAAGAAAAACTTGAAAGCACTGGTACAGATGTCAGACTATAGTTCTCCTACATTTGATAAGTTTTCTCCATTTACAAGCATTTCTGGGTATATTTTAAACCCTCTCGAAAATGTGATGGACACAACGGTGAGTGGGTTATCTTCTGCTATTTCAGCGCCCTTAAATCTTGCTGCAATCATTTTTATCTTTCTTTATGGCTACAATGTTATGACAGGTCGCGTTGCGCTTTCCATGCATAGTCTTCTCAATAATGTTGTTAAAATCGTTGTTGTGACAACAATGGCAACGAATGCGGATACATTTAATAGTTATGTCAAAGATATTTTCTTCAATGATTTGTCCAACGCTATTGGCAATGCGTTAAACAGAAATCCTGCAGACTCCAATGTTTTTGATTATATTTTGTTAAAGGCAAGTGACCGCTATCAAGAGGTCTTATATAACGCTTGGCTTTTTGAAAAGATCGTTGTGGGGATTCTCGGTGCTATAATGCTTTTCACTGTTATTCTCTTTTGTATAGGTGGTTTTATTGTCCAAATGTTTGCACAAGTTGCACTGGTTATTATTATAGGTCTTGGACCTCTGTTCATTAGTTTATATTTGTTCAATGCAACGCGAAAATATACCGATGCATGGATTACAACTTTGGTCAATTTTACCATTTTACAAGTTCTTGTCATCATGCTTGGAACAATTATATGTCAAGTTATCCTACAGGTTCTCAAAATTTCATATGAATCAATTTACATTCTTTTCCCTCCTGTCATGGTCATTTCTATCATAGGAGTTATTATCTTCCGTGCACTGCCCAGTATTGCCACAGCACTAGCCTCTGGCGGACCATACTTTAGCGCTGGTATCTCTTCAGGAGGACAGATTTTCACAATGGTTGCCAATAGTGCAAGAACAAGTGCTAATGCAATAAAAAGTGCTACTTTAAACATCTCAGGAGCTGCTGGTAAAGGTACGGCAGGCGCCGCAGCAAAAGCAGGAAGCTCAGGAAGCGCTGGAGGGGGTGGTCGTGGACGGTTTTAAGATAAAGGACCTCTCTAAAAGGATAAGTATTTTTTCCTTGCGTGCGCCAAAGGGCGCACGCGTCATCCTTCTGTTCCATGAAAAACTTAACATCTTAGGCCTTACAACAAAATCAAACACAGTCTTGCATCACATAAACTTGTAAAAGTGTTTAAAATAAAAGGCTCTCATGCATTGTATTCCAAGATATTTGTGAGTTCAAAAAATGAAACGAAAAATAACTTTTGTTATGATCCTAACAATCGCGCTTACCGGTTGTGCCTCTCTAAGTGGCCCCAAAAAACCACCACGCTGTAATGGCAAACAGACACGTGCTTTAAATAAAGACAAGTGGAATTGGGAAAATAAAAACGTTGTCCACTCAGAAAAGGACGTAAAGCCTGTTAGAACGCCCATCATTCTCAATACTTTGGAAAGTGAAAAAGTAACGGGCAACTTAACAATTCATCCAGCTTTATTAAAGCCGGCTATTTATGAAGCACGATCCGACAAAACTGTGGAGGTTCCGCGTGAAAAGTGATGCCCTTGAAGAATATATAAAAGAAGCCCGCTCTTTTGACATTGACCGTATGCATGGCATGCGCGTGCGGATGAAAATTTCCATGGCGTTAACAATACTTTTTGGATTGATGACAATTGCGCTCGCTTTGGCTGTCGCAGCTTTAACGCCTTTGAAAACGATAGAGCCTTTTGTTATCCGCGTTGATAATTCAACAGGCATTATTGACACTGTGAGTGGTCTAAAAGAATCTCCTAACGACTATGATGAAGCAATAACGCGTTATTTTGCAAGCCAATATGTTCGTGCTCGTGAAGGTTTTCAAACCTCAGAAGCAGAAAACAATTTTCGCTTAGTTTCTCTTTTATCTTCTCCAAAAGAACAAAACCGTTTTGCAAAATGGTACGCGGGCAATAATCCAGAAAGTCCACAAAATGTTTATCATAACATGATTGCGACAGTCACAATCAAATCAATTTCTTTTATAAGCAAAGATCTTATCCAAGTTCGTTACTATAAAACGGTCAGAGACTTTAATGAAAAAGAAAATATTTCCCATTGGATTTCAATTTTAAATTTTTCCTACGTAAACGCACACATTTCAACGTCTGATCGTCTCATCAATCCGCTTGGTTTTCAAGTATCGGAATATAGATCTGATCCAGAGGTGATAAAATGATTAGACTTTTACAAATAATCTTTTTAATTTTCACAATCACTTTCAGCTTTCACACAGTTCTCTCATTTGCGGAAACAGCACCTGTCAGTGCCCGTAAAGATAACCGCATCAGATTTATCAATTATGACCCCTACAACGTCGTACAAATCATTGGCTCCATTCGCTCTTCCGTTCAGCTGGAATTTGCCGATGACGAAGAAGTAATCTATGTAGGAATTGGAAATTCCGTTGCTTGGCAAGTTGCGCCGGCTGGCCACTTTGTTTTTCTCAAACCGCGTGAAGTTCAACCTGTGACCAATTTACAAATCGTCACAAGCCGCCAAGATGGAACACAACGCTCTTACCAATTTGAGCTGCAAATCCGTGAAGGCGATGTTTCAGCGGGCAATGAGACCTATTTCTTGGTAAAGTTTCGTTATCCAGAAGATGAAGCCTTGCGGAAGAAACAAGCCGAAGCCGCAAAAGCTGAACAACGTGAAGAAAACTTTGTCAATGATATTTTAAATATCCATGAAGATTTTGGACCACGCAATTGGGCTTATGAAGCGCAAGGCTCATTCCTCATTGAACCTGCTTCTGTGTATGATAATGGAAAAACAACAACCTTTACCTTTTTAGGTAATGTTGAAATCCCCACCATTTACCTTGTAACGCCTGATGGGCAAGAAGCCCTTATTCCAAAATCAATTAAAGGCAACAAAGTTATTGTTCATGCAACAGCAGCACAATTCACGCTACGGCGTGGGAATGAAGTATTGTGCATCTTTAATAAGAGATTCAACCCAGAAGGAATTAATCCTGAAACGGGAACGACATCACCATCTGTACAACGTAAAGTGAACATAGGAAACAGCCATGAATAACGCCGTGGATGAAAAAAACATTAATGATCGCGATACAATAAAAAATGCTCAAGGGAAAAGTCAACAGAACAATATAGGGAAAGCAATCGCCCTTGTTATTCTTTTCAGTGTCTGTCTTTATTTAGCCTATTCAACACTTGTTACAGACAAAAAACAACTTATAGAGAAAAAGCAACCGATTGAATCTTTAAAAGAAGGGAAAGTTATCAAACAAACAGAACTTTTCCGCCCTGCACGACCAAATCCTCCCTCCTCCCTTGAACAGACGCACCAAAATAACGCTCTGTTACCCAAAGTCGAGCTACCAACACCCAAGATCAATCAATTAAATTCTGATGATTCCCTGTTGGAAGCAGCCCAACGTGCTCCTGTATTAGCGTATGCGAATACACAACAAAGCAAAATAGATTTACAAACCAATAAAAACGTTTTGCCTCACCAACTAGAAAGCAAACCGGATGAAACAACACAACGTTTTAATCATCTTCTCAAACCCACCATGCTTGAAGGTATTCGTGCTTCAACCCTTGGCAATCGAAATTATATCATCGCGATGGGAACATCTATCCCTTGTATCTTAGAAACAGCCATCAACAGTGATCAACAAGGTTTTGCCAGTTGTATCATCTCCAGAGATATTTTATCAGACAATGGCCGTGTTGTGCTCCTTGATAAAGGCACCCAAATTGTTGGTGAATATCGCGCTGGATTGAAAAAAGGCCAAAAACGTCTCTTTGTGCTATGGAATAGAGCAAAAACCCCCAATGGTATCATTATATCCTTAGCTTCACCGGCAACAGATAGTTTAGGACGCTCTGGTATTGACGGTGATATCGATAATCATTGGTTAGAGAGAATTGGATCTGCACTTCTTGTATCCCTGATAAAAGATGCAACAAGCTATGCTAATAAACGTTTATCAAAAAAACAAGACAAAGAAGAGAAAGAAACAATCTCTTCAGGACAAAACATTGCAAATATTATTGTCGAAAATTACGCCAATATTCCTCCAACATTATCCAAAAACCAAGGGGAAATGGTGAACGTTTTTGTTGCCCGCGATTTGGACTTTTCTGGCGTTTATAAATTGAAAGTCATCGAAAACAAAAAACAGATTATCAAACGAGCTGTTTCAAGAAACTTTTACAAAAATTCTGCGATACCTTTAGAATGAACCAAATCTTACACACCATGAACGACGAAACCCTCACGGTTGTTCTCACAAAACTTGAACCGATCAGTGCTTTTTTGAAAGATGAGAGTCTTTTTGAAATTGTTATCAATCGTCCCTATCAAGTGATGACGGAAGGGCTGGATGGTTGGAAAACAATAGAAGCACCGGCTCTCTCTTTTAATGAGCTTATGGGGATTGCGAAAGTTGTCGCTTCCTATTCCAAGCAAAATATTTCAGACAAGAATCCAATATTATCCGCAACTCTGCCTGGCAATGAACGCATTCAAATTGTCATTCCACCAGCTGTCGAAAAAGGCACAATTAGTATGACAATTCGTAAACCATCATCACAGAATTTTTCTCTCGAAGAACTCGCTCATAAAGGTCTCTTCTCGCACTGTGAGCAGGTCTCTTTCACGCCATTGAATGATTATCATACGCGTTTTAATGAACTCAAAGTCATCGAGCATAACTTAGCCAATGCCTACTGCAATAAAGACTTTGTTTCCTTTTTAAATCAAGCTGTAGAATACCAGAAAAATATTTTAATTGCGGGAAAAACGGGTTCGGGAAAAACAACATTATCCAAAGCATTAATCGCCAAAATTCCTCAAGACGAGCGTATTATCACCATTGAAGACACACAAGAATTGGTGATCCCACACCCTAACCATGTCTCGATGATCTATTCAAAAGATGGACAAGGCTTAGCTTCTGTTGGCCCCAAAGAATTGCTTGAATCATCTTTACGAATGCGTCCTGATCGTATTCTTTTGCAAGAACTTCGAGATGGTACAGCCTTTTATTATATCCGCAATGTCAATTCGGGCCATCCAGGGTCAATTACGACGGTTCATGCCTCAACAGCCCTTGCTGCTTTTGAGCAAATGACCCTTTTGGTCAAAGAAAGTGAAGGAGGGGGCGATTTAGAGCGTGATGATATTCGAGGTTTATTGATTTCAATGATTGATATCATCATCCAATGCAAACGGGTTGAAGGAAAATTTAAGGTCACAGAAATTTATTATGATCCTTTCAAACAACGAAACATCTTTGGAGGTAATTAAGACAAGATCATATCGGTTGAAGGCTCTTTTAAAGCAACGATTGGACATACATTGCACATAAAAGGAAAAATGCATGAAAACCAAAGCAATAGAAAACAGAGAAAACCTTTTATTGATGACAGCGGAAAAATTAAAACAATGCCGCCAAGCCGTTGATTGCGCCATCAGCCCCCATACGAGAGAAGGAATAAGCTTTCATTCCAAAACGCTAAAAAATTTAGAAGAATATGCAAAGGGAACTATTTCACTCGAGGAATTTAATACTCTCATGGACAACACGATATTATAAGGAAGCAACGATGCCCAAAGCAAAAGCAAAAACCAAAAATATAGATCACCCCTCTCCTCATCATTATGTCTATCCCGGAACCCAAATACTCAAAAATAAATATGGAGAGACAGATTTAGAACGCTTTCGGGAAAAATGTTCACATGATATAGAAAAAGGATTAGAAAGCCTGCGTCGTGAATCTCTGCCAGAACATTTTGATTGCTTTTATCTAAGCTATATCCATCACCATTTGTTTAAAGAAACATTTGTATGGTCTGGGCAAATCCGCACGACTCCCTTCACATTTGCAGACGGAAGCGTTGCCGTCATGCCAGAAATAAAAAGAACAGAATGGGACAATACTTTTGTAAATGCTGAGAAAATCCTCGACGGCTTAAAGAAAATAGAGAAAACACTTGCCGAAAAAGATAATTTGCAAGGCTTAACGCGCGAAGATTTCATTTCTGAAACCGTGCCACTCTTTGTCTCTCTTAAAAATATACACCCCTTCATAGATGGCAATGAACATACAATAGAGTTCTTTTTTGAAAATCTCGCCAAAAGCGCAGGCCATCGGCTTGATTTTTCACTCACAACACGAGAACGTATGATGACGGCCTATACCCAAGCCGCACACTATGGCAATGCAGAACCGATGAGAGATCTTTTTGAAGATATCTCACATCCAGAAAAAATATGTCTTTTACAAGAATTCATGAACAACATGAAAAAGAGCGGACGCGATGTAAATGATCGTCTTGTTATGGTTGCAAAGGAAGATGAAACCTATACCGGAATCTATAGAGGGGCTCTCTTTGACAGCTTTATGCTCAATGTAGAAGGAATTTACATTATCGGCCGCAAAACAGATCTAACAACAGAACAACAAAAAACATTAAAACCCAGCGACAAATTGACCTTTACACCTCCTAAAACTGAACTGCTTGAAAAAATTCTCATTCCAGAAGAAAAATTAGCCCCTTTAACAAAAAATGAAAAGGCTGGAATGATCGCAGAAGATGCGTGTGTCCAAACAGCACGAGACCAAATTCAGAAATTAGCAAACATTATTTATGGCAACGCAAAAACATTAGATAAACAGATGCTAGAGATCATCAAAAATCCAAGCTTAGGCCAACGACTTGCCAACCAGATCGAAAGGACACCGGACTCTGTTGCTCATCTTGCTGGTTTGAGTTTATGTGGACTCCAAAGTCCAGCACGTGCAAACGCTAAAAACCATCTTGAGATGCTTTGTACTGCCGTTGTAAATTTCACCCATGCTGTAGAACATGCGGAGAAGGAAATTACTCAAGAACATGCGACAGAACAAGCACGCCGTGCCAAAACAGTACAAATGCCAAGTCAAAGCTTACAAAATTTTTTTGCCTTGCCAAAAGAGTTACAGCAAGAATCTTTAGCAAAAAATCTTGGACTTCAAAAAGAGCTGACCAGCTTTGTAAAAAAAATCAATAGCCGTCTCTCAGAAAATGAACATAAAGCTGTCAAAAATAATGATTACGAAACATTAGCTCAAAGCATTGGTGTTTCAGAGAATAAGGCCAAGCAAATTACGCAAACCATTAAGCAAGCCAAAGAAGCACACCAGCAAGCCTGCACACGTACAGTCAACCGTTCAAATGTGCTCGCTATGGCCAGCTAAGAATGGATCCAAGTTTTTCTTTTTCATGAGAAAGCTGCATAAATGAAAACGGGTTAGCGTTATCTTGCGCCTTTACAAAAAAAGAGTATTGCCCCCCCTGAAAAAAGAGCATTTCACAATATATTCTAGAAAGACTTGAGAGTAGAATACAATGAAATATACTAAGACACAAATGATCCTTATTTTAACTCCTATTGCTTTAGGTGCTTTAACGATATTCCTTGTTCCTCATTTTTTATTGCTGATAACAAGTGGACTAAAAAACGATCAAGTGTATTGGACCCTTCGTTCAAAACCTTTATTAGACTTAGCATTAACGGCTGCTGTTTTATTGTTGTATAGTCTCTCGCAAAAATTGCACCTACGTAAAATAATTAGTGTTGTTTCCTTGGCCTTTTTCGGAACCATTGCTCTTTACTACATTGGAATTGAAATAAAACGTTTAAGTCCCTATGTTGGCCAACAAGGAATAACATGGAGCTATGCACTTCAATTCATGGATCCTATGGTTGTCTTTGGCATCATTATTGGTGCTTTTTTTTCTATCATTCAATTTATAACAACCTCTCCACCTAAAAATAAGGTCAAGCGTGCAAAAAAAGAGGTTTTTGGGGGAGCCGCATGGATGGATTTAAGAGAGGCCGCAAAAATCTTTCCTGCCAATGGACAAATTGTTGTGGGGGAAAGATACCGTGTTGATCAAGATAATGTGTGCAAAATTCCCTTTGCACCTGGCAATAAAACAACATGGGGCAAAGGTGGAACAGTACCTTTGCTAACCTTTAACCTTGATTTTGGTTCAACCCATATGATTTTTTTTGCTGGTTCTGGTGGTTATAAAACCACAAGTACAGTGATTCCTACGTGTTTAACTTATCCAGGATCTATTATTTGTCTTGACCCATCAACAGAAGTTGCCCCAATCGTCAAATTTTCCCGTCAAAAAATGAAAAATAGAAATGTTATTATTCTCGATCCTAATTCACTTTTAACAAAAAGTTTTAATGTCATCGATTGGCTTTTAGACGACAGCGTCCCACGCACACAACGTGAAGCGAATATTGTTAGTTTTTCCAAACTACTTCTCACCGATAAAAAGTCAGACAATTCTTCAGCGGAATATTTCTCGACACAAGCCCATAATCTTTTAACAGCTCTTCTTGCTCATGTCATATTTTCTGATGAATATGAAGATCATGAGCGCAATTTAAAAACACTGCGTGAAATTCTTTCTCAATCAGAAACAGCTATTATCAATCAATTACGTATGATTCAAGAAACAACACCTTCTCCTTTTATTCGCGAAATGGTGGGCATTTTTACAGAAATGGCAGAACAAACTTTTTCAGGAGTCTACACAACCGCCTCAAAAGACACCCAATGGCTTTCTTTGTCCAATTACGCAAATCTTGTCTGCGGCGATGATTTTTCCTCCTCAGATATTACCAATGGTAATATAGATGTTTTTCTCAATCTCCCTGCAAGCATTTTAAACAGTTATCCAGCGATAGGACGTGTCATTATTGGTGCCTTTCTCAATGCCATGGTTACAGCAGACGGTAACTATAAAAAGCGTGTTTTATTTGTCTTAGATGAAGTCGATCTTCTAGGCTATATGAATATTTTAGAAGAAGCCCGTGATCGTGGACGTAAATACGGTACATCCTTAATGCTCTTTTATCAATCCACTGGTCAGTTGGTCAATCACTTTGGAGAATCAGGAGCGCGTTCATGGTTTGAAAGCTGCTCTTTTGTCAGTTATGCCGCCATTAAAGACCTTCAAACAGCTAAAGAGATTTCCGAACGCTGTGGTCAAATGACCGTTGAAGTCACCGGAGTGAACAAACCAAGAAGTCTCTCTTTAGGGAAGAGCTCTTACAATATAAATTACCAACAAAGGGCCCTCATTTTACCCCACGAGGTTATTCAAGAAATGCGTCAAGATGAACAAATTATTCTTATGCAAGGGCATCCTCCTTTACGATGTGGTCGCGCAGTCTATTTCAGAAGAAAAGAAATGTTAGCCGCTGCCGCAAAAAACCGTTTTGCCCCACAAAAGAAAAATTAGCTCTCCCATTATAGGTATTGAAGATAGAAAGAATAACAACAAAACAGAGTCAAAAAATCCGTGTTTTTTCCTTTTATATTTTGTATGTCACTTTACCAACAACCATGATCTTTTAAAAGTCTCTATCAAAAACGCCCATACACCCAACCAATAGCAACACCAATATCCCAAAAAGGAACATTCTCTCACAAAGTTTTTCATATATAATTTTAAAATACATTGATTTATAATGATAATTCATATTTTTGTGTTGAATGAAAAACCCAATAACGTAAAATTATCTCATTTCAGATCTGTTCCATGTTGACTCAATCACAATCCTATCACTCACACGTCATAAGTGGGAGCCTCAAGTAAAGTAGAACTCTATACAAGAAAGGCATGTCTTTTCATAAATCACCTCAAGGCCCAAGGATTGATCGGCAACATTTTAGCACGAACAAAATGTATGATGTTAGCAGCTTCTTTATGAAGCATAAAAATGAGAGAACTCAATAGATTTTATATGCTTTATGGAGGCTCTACCATTATACCATTGAGGAGATCCCTCGCCAAATGGATAAATGATCTCTCTTTAAAACAATCCTAATCCTGTAAAGATACCACATAATGGTGCTCTATTTTACGTAAAGGACTTGCCTCCATTACAGAATATAATAAACAGAAGATTTGCCTTTAAGACAAAAACTCTCAAAATACCTACACAATAAACACCGTTCTCCCCCCCAAAAAAAGAACATCGAACATCCAAGATATACACCAAAATGAATAAAATATTCTTAGACAGTTTTTTCCCCTTTACGATATCATCGCGTGTTCTACTTTAACAACCAAGCGCTGAGAAAACAGCTTTTTCCTAGCCAAAAGAAAGTTTTTTCCTCTTATAGATCTTAAAGCAGTGCAATACAATTTAAGAGAAACAACACAAAGTAAAATGCATTTTGTTGTAAACACACCAACAAAATGTCCGCATAGACCAATAAAAAAACATTATGGAGAGAAATTCTTGATAGCTGCTTTTATTCATAGATTCCTAAGAGCGGTGTCTGGAAAATATCCAAACCATCCGATAACCAAGAGCGATCTTCTCTGCCATATCCATACTTTTCATCAAAAGGCTCTTGCAAACAACTTTTTTAAAGGCAAAACAACGAAAATCTTAAACAACATTTTTCTTTTTAGCCTCCCCTTATCTCAAAGCCTTATCTTAAAGAATAAAAATTTCACCCAGCATGGTTTATCAAAAATCCATCTTTTGCCCCTTATGGGATTCATATCACTGTCTTCAATATCAGTATTTTACAGCGTAACTGGATTATAAAGAATAAGCAAACATCAGAGAAGCTAAAATAAATGAAAAAAGGAATAGGCATGAAAACAATCGTAACAGAACAGTGTATAGCTCTCATACCAACAGCTTTCAAAAGCTTCATAAAACAGTTGCTACAACCATCCATACACGTGAAGAAAGAGTATTTCTCTCATAACACTCAAAATCTCAAAAGAATATGCGAAGGGGAAATTTCAACATGACCCGCGTTTAAGGCGCGTATCAACCACCACCCTATCTTTTAAGGAGAGACAATATGTTAGAGCAAAATTATCTCTATAAAGGAACCTCAACATTAAAAAATAAATATGGCATCAAAGACCCCCAAAAACTGTATGAACGCTGCGCCCAAGATATCGCAAAAGAGGCTACTAATTTTCGTCATGAACCACCACCCCAAAAGTTTGATGCCACTTATCTCAAATTAATTCACTGGAGCTTCTTCCACAAAACTTTTGAATGGGCAGGTAAAACCCGTGATACATCCTTTACCTTTGAAGATGGCAGCACTGCCCGTATGCCAGCGATGCGCCCCAAAGGTTATGAAGTTCCTTTTGCCATCGGTCCACAGATAAAAAAAGAGCTCAAACAACTTGAAAAAACACTAAGCGAAAAGAACAATTTGAAAGGTTTATCACGCCAAGAGTTTGCTGAAAGTGCTGCTGAAGTTTTTATGGCGCTCGAACACGCCCATCCTTTCCGAAAAGGCAATGGACGCGTTAATCGAATGTTTATGGAAAAACTTGGACAAGCAGCAGGCCATACCATTGACTTTTCGTTCATCACAAAAGGACGCATGACAGCAGCTTGTATTGAAGCCATGCAATATGGCAATCCCCAACCGATGAAAGATCTTTTTGAAGATATCACCCATCCGCAAAAGTCTCTTGTTTTAAAAGAATTTATCTCCCAAATGAGAGAAGCTAAACTGGATGAAATTAACAACCGTGTTGTTGTTGCTGCAAAAGAAGGGATCCTTTATGAAGGCATCTTTAGAGGCGCTTCAGCAGAAGGGTTTGTTATGGAAGTCGAGGACGGATTCGTTGTATGTCACAAAGATGATCTTCCTCCAGAACAGGTCAAAACATTACAGAACGGCGATCGCCTCCGTTTTCAAAAAAACAACGTTCAAAATGTAAAAGAAACTCTCATTCCCAAAGAAACATTAGCCTCTCTCTCCCATGAATCGTTATTCGCAAAAGTTTCAAATGATCCTTATGTTGAAACATGCCGAAAAGAAATCGAACATTTATCAAAGATTGTTTATGGGAAAACCCAAGCCTTAAAGACAAAATTGGATATCATAACAGCAACTCCAAACTTAGGAAATCAATTTGCTGATGAAATTTTACAAAGCCCTCAATCAATTTCTAAATTTGCCGGGAGAAAAACTCTTGGCATAAAAAGTCCACATCGCAGACAAGCCGAACAAACCGTTCCACAACTCAGCCAAGCCCTTAAAAATTATGGTGCAATAACACAACAAGCAAAAGATGAAATTCTAGAGCATCATCAAAGAGAACAAAACCGCCTAAGCCGCGTGATCGAAAAACCTGGAAAAAATTTACAAAACCTTTTTGCTTTACCAGAAGAACAACAAAGGGAAACTTTATTGCATTCTCGTTCACTACAACAAGAACTCCATACCTTTTCCCGCCAACTACACAACCGTCTCTCCTCAGATGAACGTAAAGCCATACAAGAAAAAGATCATACAAGACTAGCTTGTCTTCTTGGAACATCAGAAAGCAAAGCCAAAGAAATTGCACAGACTGTCAAGGATACCCAAGAAGCACAATGTCAAGTTCGCAGCTTGAAAGTTAGTCGTTCCTCATCGCTAGCTCTTACCGGATAAAAATGCGCTCCTTTTTGCCTTCCAATAAAACGAACGCTTGATCCTAATCATTTCATCGCACTTTCCCCCACGAATTGTTTTAAAACGTTACAAAAAATAGTCCTAAAAATGACCCCCGTTATTTATTATAACTTATTGATAAGATTTCATAAAAAAACTGTATAAAAGACATAAATCTCCATTATAAGCCAATACGAATAGCGCGAAATCTTTGGAGAGCATTCAATTTGATATCTTCTTTTGTCTTAAAAAGCTATCAAAAAAATGGGGAATGCACCAAAGAGGTTTTCTAAAATATTGAAAGGAAACAGCCATGAAAAAAAGCCATCCTCAACCAGAACCTCAAAATCCAGAAACCCAAAACCCAGAGCCCCTCTACGCACAAGTGAATAAAAATAGAAGAGGCGGTCCGCGCATCCCAAGCCCAGAAGAGATACAAGCAGCAAACAGAAGACAGCCTCTCCAGGAAACTTCTCCCTATGACACACCGCGGGGGAGATCAAATACACAAGAAAACACTCCCTACAACACACCGCGAATGGGAGCAGGTGGATATGATACGCCGCCTTCTCAGCGACCACTAGAAACGCCCTATGCCCCCCAATACCCACTAGGAGCTACCCGTGCAGCAGCTGCTGGAAGAAGTTCACGTGAGCCTTCTCCGGAAAACCCCACAAATCCCTATGCCGTCGTTAATCTCGCAACAGGTGAAACAGAGTTTCAAGAACAAAGAAACCCCCTCTATGACTCACCTAGCGGAAGCACGCAGGATTTACGCGCCCCCCAAAAACAAGAGGAACATCTCTATGCAGAAATTGATCCGAGAACACAGAGCGGGCGCGCTCCTCATAAACCAATAGAAACTGTCTATGCAACGTTGGGCATGGGGGCTGAAGGAGGACAAGAATCCCAACAACGGGAAAATCCCCTCTATGAAGGCGTAGGCAGAGCAGCAACACCCCCTCCCCAAACCCCCAAAGATATGGTTACGAGCAAACTTTTACAACACAAAGAATTTCAATATGGTGTAAGAGAAACCCAAGAGTGGTGTACAGTTGTTTTTGGTAACCCACATGCCTTGAACGAACAACTTTCGAAGATTCTTGAAAATCCTCAAGGTGCTGATAAGGTCTTATGGGACTTTGCAGCTCATCCTGAAAGCGTTGGGAAACTTGCTGGGCGGCAAGTCCTTGGCGTAAAAAGCCCTGATCGTAAAGCAGCTGAAGACGGTTTTTCTCCCCTTTGCTCAGCCCTTGAAAGACATATACATAAAACACAAAAGCTTCATAAACAATTTACACGTGAGCTTGAAAGAAGTGAAAAACAAGAAAGTCCAGAAAGGGATGAACACAGACGCCATCATCACCGTCGTCATCATGCAAGAGGACAAAGCCCAGACAGTCCAGAGCATAGCCCACAACGACAAAGACATGGAGAAAAAGGAATGGCTTATGCCATGTAAAGGACATAAATATAAAAACAGATCAATTTTTGTTTTTTATATAATTTCTTTTGCATAAAGTTTTTGCAGCGAGTTTCTTGGCGTAAATCGTTTTCTTACGGTTGCGCCAAGAATTGTTTTAAAATGTTACAAAAAATAGTCCTAAAAGTGACCCCCGTTATTTATTATAACTTATTGATAATATTTCATAAAAAAACTGTATAAAAGACACAAATGTCCGTTACACTGATTTTGAATAGCGCGAAATCTTTGGAAGCCATTCGGTAAAATGTCTTTCTTTGTCTCAAAGCAAACAAAGCATAAAGAACGAGTATGCCCCAAGGAGGTTTTCTAAAAATATTGAAAGGAAACAGCCATGAAAAAACATCAACCACACCAAGATCCCCAAAACCAAGAACCCCTCTATGCACAAGTTAATAAACCAAACAGAGGAAACCAGCGCAGACCAAACCCAGAGGAAGAAGTTCTATACGCATCTGTTAGCAGCGTTGACCCTTCAAAAGCTGGACGCCATCAACAAAGATTATCAGAATCTGAAACCGACTATGCAACGGTTGCTTCCCCAAAACGCGCAGAGGATGTTCTATACGCATCTGTTAGCAACATTGACCCTTCAAAAGTTGGACGCAATCAACAAAAGCTATCAGAATCTGAAACCGACTATGCAACGGTTGCTCCACAACAAAGAGGAAAACCTTCATCTTCCCTCACAACTGACCAAATGAGTGCCTCGCTTTTAAAAGATCCAAAGGTGCAAGCATATGGAGAAGAGGTTATGCATTGGGGTCAAGTTGTTTATGGCAATGACAAACTTTTCCAGCAACGCTTGCAAGAAATACTTAAAGATCCTAGTAAAGGAAAAGACCTTTCAGATCAACTTGCTGAGGATCCTGAATCTATTCATAAACTTGCTGGTCGCCAAGCGCTTGGCATGAAAAGTCAAGCACGCAAGCAAGCTGAAGACGGCTTTAAGCCGCTCATTGACGCCATTGATGGTTATACAAAGTCTGTAGAAGAGGCAACACAGAGGCTTTCGCAAACCCCTCACGCAGAACAAAGACGCCATCAAGAACATCTTCAGCAAGGTGAAAGAGCTCATCATCGTCATCATCACGAAAGAGGACAAAATCCTGAGAGTCCAGAGCAGAGCCAACAACGACAAAGACATGGAGAAAGAGGAATGGCTTATGCCATGTAAAGGAACATGAGTATAAAAACAGATCAATTTTTGTTTTTCGTTTAATCTCTTTTTCAGCAAGTTTCTTGGCGCAAATCGTCTTCTTGCGATTGCGCCAAGAATTGTTTTAGAATGTTACAAAAAATAGTCCTAAAACGGTCCTAAAAGTGGATCCTGTAATTTCCTATAACTTATTGATAAAATTTCACAAAAAAACTGTATAAAAGACACAAAGCTCCATTATTCTAGCCTTAAATAGCGCAGGTCTTTGGAGCGCATATCAGTTCGACATCTTCCTTTGTCTCAAAGTAATCCAAGCATAAAGAACGACTATGCACCAAAGAGGTTTTCTAAAACAATTTCTGAAAGGAAACATGCATGAAAAAAGATCACCCTCACCCTTTTCCATCCTCTTCAATAAAAGAACTCATAGAGCTCTATGAAAAAGCGGCAGCAGAGGTCTCAGGTATCCCCCCCCTCCCTAAAGAGGCGCCTTTAAAAAGCAAAAGACTATCAACGATACTGGAAGAAGATGAGGGAAGACTTTCTCTTTCAGAAGAAGAAACGATTACAGCAAAAGGTGCACAGGCATCCGTTAGGAGAGCACCTTCAATAACGCCTCTTTCAAGAAACAACGCGACCCAAAGACCGCAAGAAACTGAAATAACACACGCAACAGTTGCTTCACAAGCCGCCCAAGGAGCAACAACCCGCCTCTCAGAAGAACAAATCTCTCTATTACTTCCCCACCATTCACTGGTCCAAACCTATCAAGAGGAAATCCAACGTTTATCCGCTAGAGCTTATGGAAACCCCAACATTTTGCAAGAAAAAATGCAAGAAATTCAAAGAAACCCTCAAGCGGGAGAAGAGCTTTCATGGCGCATGGCAGCTCATCCTGAAAGCATTGCTAAACTCTCCGGCACCAGTATTTTGGGCTTCAAAAATAGAGAACGCAGACAAGCAGAAGAGAGTTTTTCCGCCCTCTGTGTCAGCGTTGATTGTTATACAGAAGCCGTAAGACAGGCAAGAGAAAGCCTTTCACAATCTCCAGAGCAAGAACTCAAAAACTATGAACGCCTCATGGGAAAAGCAGCTGTCACTAAACTTCTGCAAAAAACAGATCATTCTCAAAGAGAAAAAGAAAGCCTTTCAGAAGCAGAAATGTACACCCAAATTCACCAAAATTCAAAAGTCAAAAGACACCATGCCCAAACCCAATATTGGTGCGGAGTTGTTTTTGGTCAATCAGACATTTTAAAATCACAAGTGGAAGAACTTTTCCAAAACCCTGAAACAATAGAACAGCTCGCACAGCAACTTGCTGGAAACCCTCAGTCTATTCACAAATACGCCGGTCACAACTTTGGGGGCTTAAAAAATAAAGCACGCATCCATGCTGAAGCGGGTCTTTCTCACCTCATTGACGCCCTTGACAATTATGCAATGGCTGTCACACAGGTAAGAGAGAGCATTTTAAAAACTCAGCAAACAAAACAAGAACGTCGTGAAGCATCTGAGCAAACCCAAAGCTTGCAGCAACAACAAAACGTCTCACAGTCTGCTCAACGCCTTGAGCCTTCAACAATAACACATGAAGGAACAACGCCCTCTACCCAACAGAGAGAAAGAGAAACAGATTTTCGTCCGCGCAAAACTGCTGCTCCAAAAGCGATGGCTTTTGCTAGCTAAACAGACATAAATTTTCACGCTGAATCCAACATCTTGGCGCAACACATAAAAGAGGTGGTTTGCGCCAAGAAAAAAGGAACGAAGTTCATTTCTCCACCATTTAATCTAAGTCATTGATAAAACAGTATTTAAAGAGTGATCATAAGCAGCATCAAGAGAGTGAAATCGTGTGAGACCATTCAGTTTCATATCCTCTCTCATAAAGTCAAAATAAAAAAGCATAAAACAGAATAAACACCAACGCATCTTCTTAAATAGTATTTAAAAACAATATTGAAAGAGTTTGAAAGGACCATGCATGAAAAAAAGAACCCCCTCCCCTTTTATCACCGAAATGATGGAAAAATTTCAACAACAGACTGAACAATCCCCCACCAGAACATCTCCTCCCCAAGTTTCTCAAAAACCACAAAAAATACCTCTACAAAAACAACCAGAAAATTTTTCACCCCCTCCAAAAGTTGCCCCACCCCCTCCCCCACGCGTAAGAGAAAAAACACCAACTGAAGCAAAAATTCAAAAGCCTGAAACCCAAGAAACGCCTCCTCTACAGGCAAAAATAGCACCACCAAAACCCCCACGGGCAAAAGAGAGGCAACAACAAAGTCCACAAGTTGACGCTCCCTCCCCCCCCCAAAACGTCCCCCCACCCCCTCCCCCACGCGTAAGAGAAAAAACACCAACTGAGGCAAAGATCCAAAAGCCTGAAACCCAAGAAAACCCCACCACGCAGATAAAAACGCCGCCACAAAGACCACCGCGTGCAAAAGATAAAATCCAGCACAAAACAACAGTTCAAAAAGAAGAAAATCCCTATGCAACACCAAGAGCGCAAACGCCTCCACGCATGAGAGAAAACGCGCAAACCAGCACAAAAAACCAAAATCCTGAAACTCCCATCCCAAGTGTTAGACCCAAAACAGCCCAGCACAGAACAGTTCGGCAGCAAAGCAGTTCATCATCACAAGACAGTGAAATATATGCAGTCCCTCGTTCAAGCAAAGCGCACCAAATAAGAGACAGAAAACAAAGCGACACTGTGGTGCAAAAAACGGGCTCCCCACAAACAGCAAGTGAACCACCAAAACCGCCTCAAGAACAAAAAACATCTTTTAATACAATGGAAAAAGAGTTCTTGCTCATGGCATATCACGAAGAAATACGATTTTTATGCGAAAAGGTTTATGGTGACCGGCTTATTTTAGAACAAAGAATAGAAGAAATTAGAGAAAATCCTTCTATGGGAGAACAGCTCTTATGGGATGTTAGAGAAAACCCTCAGTCTATTTCTAAGCTTGCGGGTCGAAAAGTTCTTGGCATAAAAAGTCATACGCGCAAAGAAGCTGAAGAAACGCTTCCTAATCTGTCTGAAGCCATTAACGGTTTTGTATATACCTCAAAATATATACAAGAAAATATTTCACAGAATCCTCACACCAAACAACGACAGCATCAACACGCGCAACAGGCAGAAGCAATTACTCAACACACACCAAATCCGCTCAATTCAGAAAAAAAAATAGAGCCTCTGTCAAATCAAGAAATTGCCCGCAGAGTTCAACAAGATCCATCGGTTCAATATGGTCAAAGAGAGGTCCAATATTGGAGCCAAATTGTTTATAATGACCCATTTATTTTGCAATATAGCATGGAAGACATGCAAAAAATTCCAGATATGGGAGAAGAGCTTGTCTTTCAAATTGAAAAAGATGCGACCTTTTTTGCTCCGCTCGCTGGTCGAAAAACCCTTGGCATAAAAAACGCAGCGCGCAAAGCCGCTGAAGAAAATCTTCCTACCCTTTGTACCGCCATTCAGGATTATGCTGATACGATAAAGCAATTAAGAGAAACCATTGTGCAAAACCATCAAACAAAGCAACAACAACGCCATCAACCGCTTACCGATCTCGATAAAAAATTGCAAAAGCAACAAAGCTTATCAGAGCCCCAGAAGTTGCCTGAGCGCTCAACAACAAAGCGACGTCAAGAGGTTACTGAAACATCGAGACAAGAAGAGCACCCCCCTATTCGACCACGCAGAGGTGAAACATCAAAAGCAATGGCTTTGTCGTAATGGTCTCATCCCCTCTGGTTTTTCACACACCGCCTTGGAGCAATTATCCTGCCAAGATTGCACCAAGGGTGGCATATAACATACAGAAAAATTTGAATAAACTCTCATATGACAAAACGCATTAATAAAATTGCACGATAACATTTCATAAAAGTTACAAACATTAACGCTGTTCTATCATCAACTTGGACTCCGTGCGAAGAGGGTCAAATTTTTCCCATCATTCAAATCGGTATTCTTTTTTGAAGAAGAAGAAAAAGCTTATGAAAATAGCATAAAGCAAAAAATGTAAAAAAGAAGCTTTTTAAAAAACAAATATTAAAAACTTGAAAGGAAATATACATGAAAGAAAACACAGAACAGGGGGACTCCTCGACACAGGAAGAATTGCAAGAACAATCCCCTGCAATAAATGCCGCCATTTTAAAACAAATCAATGAAGCAGCGCAAAATTTTTTCTACCCCAATAGCAATGTGCTCAAAAATAAATACCGTATTAAAGATAAAGAAATATTAAAAGAACGCTGTTCTGATGATGTAAAAAAAGAAATGATCAAACTGCGCCAAGAGCCCCCACCAGAGCAATTTGATGCCGCCTATCTCAAATATCTTCATCATCGCCTCTTTTTCCGGGCATTTGAATGGGCTGGACAAACCCGCGAAACACCTTTTACCTTTGAAGATAGCACTGTTGCTTCTATGCCCATTTTGAAGAGAAAAGAATTTACAAAACCTTTTGCTATGGGAAAAAAAATCCAGGAGGGATTAGAAAAGTTAGATAAAACACTTGCTGAAAAAAAGAATTTACAAGACTTATCCCGTGAAGAGTTTGTTGAACACGCTGCTGAAATAATGATAGATTTACACCACTTGCATCCTTTCAGAGAGGGCAATAGGCGTACAAAGAGACTGTTTGTTGAAAAACTCGCTCAAGCAGCAGGACATACGCTCGATTTTTCTGTTGTGAGCAAAAAGCGTAAAGACTTTGTCCGTGCAGCCGCCATGGAACGTGGCAATCCAGAGCCAATGAAGCATCTGCTTGAGGATATCTCTCATCCAGAAAAATTGCTCATTTTACAAGAATTCACCAACTCTATGAGAAAGCTTGGAATGGGTGAAAAAAATTATTATCTCACTGTCGTCGCAAAAGAAGGTGAAACCTATCATGGGACCTATAGAGGCTGTGGAGCCAATGGTTTCATGATGGATGTTCAAGGGACACTCATCTTGGGAAATAAAAAAGATCTCACACCAGAGCAAAGACAAACATTAACAAGTGGTGAGACCTTCTCCTTTACAGCACCAAAAGCTCAAAGCCCAGAAAAAAAACAGCAAAAAACCCAGCAAAAAACATTGTTTTCAGAAGAAAAAAGAGACACTCTTAAAGGCGATGAAATAACTGAAAAAAGCAAAGACAACACATCTATTCAAACGAAGAGAAAAGAAAAAGCCCATTTTTCACCATGGGTTGTCCCCCATGCTTTACAGGACAGCGCTAAAGTTATCCCCCAAAATCTACAGGAAAAAGAACAAAGGGCACAACCAATGGCTCACTCTGCTTCCTCTATGAGGCAAACGCAAAAAGATTTTCAAGAAACCATTTTACAAACGAGCCATATAGCAACAAATGATCAAATATCCGTCCAAATGACAACAGGTTCTGATCATCAAGAAAGAGCAAAACAGTACCCCCAAAAAGCAATGGCATACTGGGACAGTGGAATAAAAACAACAGACACCGCCCCATCTGAGAAACTCTCCTTATCGCCTAAACTGAAAGAAGAGCGCACACCAGAGCCGATACAAACATTAACAAGTGATGAAACCTTCTTCTTTACAACACCAAGCGCTCAACACCAGCAAGAGGTGCTGATCGCCGCAAAAAAAATACCCCCCCTTACAAGCAATGAAATTACCACGAGGATAAAAAATAACACATCACTTCAAGCAAGAAGAACAGAAATCGAAACTTTATGCCAAATCATTTATGGCAATCGGCATATTTTGCAGGAAAAAATTGAACGGATTCATGAAAATCATAAGAGAGGAGAACAGCTCACCCATCAAATTTCCACATCTCCTCAATCGATTTCTCAGTTGTCTGGAAGCAATATCTTTGGCATAAAAAATAATGCACGCGCTGAAGCTGAAGCCAATATTTTGCCTCTCTGTAGAGCCATTGAGTGTTATCTCGATATTTTAAAACAAACAGAAAGGGATATTCTCCATAACCATCACGCAAAACAAAAACGTTGTGAACAATCGGTCCTAATGCCTAAGGTTTGGATGCAAAATCTCCTCACCTTACCAAAAGAACAACAGAAAGAAACATTATCAAACTCTCCTGAGTTAAGGGGGGAAATAAGGGCTTATATGAGAAAAATCAATGAACGCTTATCCTTAAACGAGCATGAGGCGATAAAGGAAAATAATCCCGAAAAACTGGCTACAAGCCTTGGAACATCAGCTGTCAAAGCAAAAGAGATTCTGGAAATCGTCAAACAGACAAAAGAGATAGAACAAAACATACGCTCCATGGATTTTTATACCCCCCAATTGAATAACCGCTCAGCACCAAACCAGCATCAATCTTTCCCGCATCAATGGCTCAAGAAAAACACTGAAAAAACATGGTCGAACACCCTTGATACAGAAGCAAGTAAAACACAAAAAATGATAGAAAACGTTCATCAAAACATCAAGAGACAAGAAAATATTCCCTCTCACAAAACGCAGCACACAAAGGCTATGACTCTCTAAAAATTCATATAAGTTTTCATTTTTTGCCCTCTCTGATAAAAAAAGAGGGGCTTGGCCCCCCCCTGCGTTCATCGGCAAATCAATCGTGTGTCAACCAGATACGAAAACCATAAAGGGAAAACTTTCTTTATTGGCTCAAGATTTTATCCCCCCATCAATGATAAAAAAAATCTCAGCAGAGCAAAGGATTAATCATTTTTGAAAAGATCATATCAACCCTTTCATTGCCTATAGTGCTCTTGCCCGTGGTGTTAAAACGGGCAAGACACTGTTGAAAGATTGCGTCTTTCTACCCTTATATTTATGGAATCTCTAAAATAAGAAGGCGACCTCATTTGGTGAGAACATAAAGCCGTAAAAGTAAAAATCCATCACACTGTTTTGCCATCACCGTTAAGCTCAGTCTGACAAACGTTTAAAAGCATCAAAAGCTCTAAATCATAGAAACTGCGCATTTCTTCAAACTTTTATTTTATTTTCATTTTTTTAAATAGGGTGTAATAAATTGATTTATAATGAGTATTCACTATTTTGCCTGTTGAATGAGAGCCCCAAAGATCGTAATATTCTCTTATTCTAAGTCTCTTTATGTTGCGTGCATGTCGCATCAATCAAAACCATTCGTTTGCAGGTTACAAATGAGATTAACGTATGGATAAAAATAATTTAAGAAAAGAGTAAAAATGTCTCTTATAAATCATCTAAATACAAAGTCTGTCACAACATTCTAGAGCTGGAAAAGTGTGTGATGGTGAGCCGGCTTGTTACTCTATAAGCGTAAAAATGGGTCATGCCCCTAAAGAAATTTTAATTATTTTATGGCAACAATAAAATTGTAAGGCAACAATAAAACAAGGAGCATGTTAAAAGTCTTCACGCAACCATTGTTGACAGAAAGACAAACACCGTCGTAAAACGCTGCACAAATATATTTTTGTATTATATTTTTGTATGAGAATACAGATCAGATTTTTACGATTTAAAACGGCTTATTTTTCTACTCATCGCTTCTCTTTTACCACGAATCTGATATATCTTTATGACATTGATTAAAAAAATTGCAACAGTTGCTTCCGGAACCCTCATGAGCCGTATTTTCGGCTTCATCCGTGAGATGCTTATGGCTGCAGCACTAGGGACGGGTCCTGTTTCTGATGCCTTTAACGCTGCTTTTCGTTTTCCCAATACATTCCGCCGTTTTTTTGCTGAAGGTGCCTTTAATGCTGCTTTCATTCCTCTTTTTGCTAAAAAAATCACTGAGGATGGCCAAGAATCTGCATGCAAATTCGCAGAAGAAGTCTTTGGTGTTCTCTTTTCGCTGCTTTTATTATTAACGATTGCGATGGAACTGAGTATGCCTTTTTTGGTGCGAACGATTATTGCGCCAGGCTTTAGTGAAGACGCAACAAAATTTAATGCCACAATTCATTTTACGGCGATCATGTTTCCTTATTTAACCTGCATGTCGCTCGCTGCAATGATGGGGGGCATGCTCAATGCTCTACGGCGTTATTTTATTGCTGCTGTTGCGCCACTCTTTTTAAATATTATTCTAATTGGTGTACTCGCCTATGCTTGGATCTATCAACTTGACGCTTGGCACATCGGCTTAAATCTCTCTTGGGGTGTTTTGGCGGCAGGGCTTCTTCAACTTGTCTTAATTGCTGTTGCTTTACGTCAAAGTGGCATGAAATTTTTTTTCCGTCGTCCCCATTTAACCCCTAATGTTCGCAAGCTATTAACCTTAGCATTCCCCGCAGCCCTCACGGGTGGTATCACACAAATTAATTTGCTCATCAATACCAACATTGCTTCTAGTCAATCGGGGGCTGTCTCTTCTTTAATGTATGCTGATCGGCTTTATCAATTGCCTCTAGGCGTGATTGCCATTGCCGTTGCAACCGTTCTTTTACCAGAATTAACCCGCGCATTGCGGAGTAAAAAGCATGAAGAAACCCACCATTTGCAAAACCGCTCTATTGAATTAACACTCCTGTTAACGCTTCCAGCATCTATTGCTTTTTTGCTGCTGTCCACCCCCATTGTTAGTTTACTCTTTGAGCGTGGACAGTTTACTGATCAATCAACACAACATGTTGCACAGTTATTAGGACTTTATGGACTAGGACTTCCAGCTTTTGTACTCATCAAGGTCTTTATTCCTAATTTCTTTGCCCATGAAGATACCAAAACACCAATGATTTTTACGGGCATTTGTGTTTTCATCAATATCAGCCTCGCTTTAACATTATTTCCTTCCTTTTCCGCACGCGGCATTGTTATTGCTGAAATTACTTCTGGATGGGTCAATACCCTATTGCTTTGGGGGGGTCTCATCAAACGGGGTTATTGGAAATACGACACCCAACTGATCAAGCGAATATTATGCCTCATGATCGCTTCCCTTTTGAGTGCACTTGCCCTCTATTACGGATTAAATGTGTTTGGATTTTTATCTTTTCCTTTATCCTCAAAAGCCTCCTTTTTCTTGCGTTTTATCACCTTATCAGGAATCATGCTTAGCATATTCTTGATCTATTTTATTGCCTATTTTCTATCCAATCCCCGTTCCTTTTTTCACACACTTAAAAATTTGAAAAAACGTTTATGATATTTATACTTTGTCAAAAACAACAAAACGAATAACCTCTAATTAAAGAAAGCGCACTCCTATGGATCCCTTCACCCCCCTTGTTTTTTCCGGCGTACAACCGAGTGGTCACTTACATCTTGGCAATTATCTTGGAGCCCTTCAACATTGGGTTGAACTACAAAACACTTATCACTGCCTCTATTGTGTTGTGGATATGCATGCGCTCACCGTCAACCCAGATCCCCTTGTCTTACGCGAATCCACCAGAACGGTGACAGCCGCCTTTCTCGCCGCCGGTATTGATCCCCAAAAACACATTATTTTCAACCAATCACGTGTTTTTCAACATGCTGAACTCGCCTGGATTTTAAATTGTGTTGCCCGTATCGGCTGGCTTCAACGCATGACACAATTTAAAGATAAAGCAGGGAAAGATCGCGAAAAAGCATCCCTTGGACTTTTTGCCTATCCCACGTTGATGGCTGCTGATATTTTAGTCTATCGTGCAACGCATGTTCCGGTAGGTGAAGATCAAAAACAGCATGTTGAACTCACACGCGATATTGCACAAAAATTTAACAATGATTATGCACACCGTATCGCCGACTTAAATTTTAACATCTCTATGCAAACGGATGAAGAAAAAAAACAAGGCTTTTTTCCCCTCCCAGAAGCGCTGATTGGGACAACAGCCACACGCGTTATGTCCTTGCGTGATGGGACAAAAAAAATGTCAAAATCAGATCCTTCAGATTTCTCACGCATTAATTTGACCGATGATGCAGATCTTATCGCCCAAAAAATACGCAAAGCAAAAACAGATTCCGAACCTCTTCCAGATTCTCTTGAGGCTTTAAAAGAACGACCAGAAGTGGATAACCTGCTTGGTATTTACGCCGCCTTTGCCAAAGTTAGTAAAGAAAAGGCTCTTTTAGAGTTTTCTGGTCATCAATTTTCGCATTTTAAAACAGCGCTAGCCGACCTTGCCGTCCATAAACTTGCCCCTATAACAGAAGAATTACGTCGCCTTCATCAAGAAAGTGGTTATATTGACTCTGTTTTGCATGATGGCGCTAAACGTGCTAGTATGCTCGCAGAAGAAAATATGAAAAAAATTCGTGAAATTGTTGGATTTTTGCACAATACATAAGAACAATAAACGAAAAAAGACTGTAGAGAGCAAAAAAAATCGTTTGTACAAAATAGAGAAAGTGCATGATTTCTAAACCCAAAAATCCGAAAAGAGAACCTAAGAAAAAGAACCTCGTCATCATCGATGAGACCCCAGAGTGTCGGCGTGCCGTTGCGTTCGCCGCACAACATGCCCAAAACACCAAGAGAACTTTGGTCTTGCTTTGTGTTGTTGATAGTGCAGAATTTCAACATTTTCTGGGTGTAAACAACGTTATGCGCACAGAATCAACACAAATTGCTCATAAAATATTAGGAGACATTGCCAGTGATGTTCGCACTTCCCATGCGCTTGAAACAGAAATAGTCGTGCGTGAAGGAAAAAAAGTTGATGAAATTTCTAAACTGATTGACGAAGATAAAAGAATTGCACTGATTGTTTTAGCCGCCAGTGGACATGCAGAAGGACCAGGCCCTCTTATCCAATTAATCGGCAATAAAGGAACAGCTTTTTCAATCCCTGTCATTGTCATTCCTAGCAATCTTGCTGATGAAGATATTCGGTCTATTGCCTAAAAAATATAATATTTTAAAAATGGAATGATCTTTCTAATCCTTCATGATAAAAGGAGAGTTTATGTTTATTCAAACTGAAACAACCCCAAACCCTGCAACACTTAAATTTCTACCAGGGCGGTTGGTCCTTTCGGAGGGCGTATTAGAGTTTCGTGACCGTGAAGAAGCAGCGAAAAATTCGCCTTTGGCAGCTAAACTGTTTAATATTCCCAATGTTAATGGTGTTTTTTTAGGCTATGACTTTATCACTGTGAGCAAAAAAGAGGGGGAATGGCAACATCTCAAACCTGTCATTTTAGGCACAATTATGGAGCATTTTCTCTCCAATGAGCCTGTTATCACCACCAATGCGACAACACAAGCAAAAGCCCATGCCCTTAACGAAGAGTTTTATGACGAAAAAGACGCTGATATTGTCTTAACCATTAAAGAGCTGCTTGAAACACGTATTCGCCCAGCCGTTGCCAATGATGGTGGTGATATTACTTTTCGCGGGTTTGAAAATGGTATTGTTTATCTCAATATGCGGGGCGCCTGCGCTGGATGTCCTTCTTCAACGGCAACACTTAAACATGGTATTGAAAATCTTTTACGCCATTTTATCCCTGAAGTTTTAGGCGTTGAAGCCATGCCACAATAAATATTTGACACCTCAACAGGTAAAATGACCACACAGATTGTCTTTCTTCACCAACGCTCAAACATGGAGTATAAAGATCTTGCTCTATTTTATTCCTCATCATTTTAAATACAAGCCATGCTGAGACCATAAAAAAATACAATATGACTTCAAAAAAATCTAGAAAATGATAGGTTTTCCTTTCACTTTCCCTATGCCTTAAAATGTTTTTTTCCCCTTTAAAAGCATCGTTTCCACCACCCATCACATACATGCAAGAATAACGCATCGGAAGAGGCGCACTTTAAATTTATTTTTTCTCATGACCTTGTCATGCAATTTTATTCCTAAAAACAAAGGAGCCATTCCAGCAAAAAGAAAAGCCCGCAAAAAGAAAAGAATGTAAGACAAAGCTATACACTCGTTCCCTTCCCTTGTGTCCCATCATTTTCAGCATTTCCGACGATAAAATTCCGTAAAATGCTTCTTATAACAACCAATTGATAAAGGGCTCACCTTTACACCTTTCATGGGAATCCTGATAATCTTCTCATTTCAATTGTCTTTATGGCATCAATCAAAATCATTCACGAACACATCATAAATTGGAAGATAACAAAATATGTAAGGGCAATGGTGATGGTTTACTCTTTTAAATGATAGCGCTCAACAGCATTTTCCCCCTATACCATTTTCATAAGTCTTATTATGAAAGAGGCTTAAGCATCTTAAGAAGATTTTTTAAAGATCATAACGGCTTTTCCTCTTCTTGAAATCAAGAATTCCACTTCTATCCCCTTTACTCTTATCTCCATAACTGAAGACGCAAAAGCTATTAAGACCTTAAAAAAAAATCAATCAAAGCCGAATCTATAAGAGTTGTTTTGGAAATGATCTGATAAAAAGGAGAAAAAATTCTTTAATTCAGCCGTGGTAAATTTCTCACTTTACGGCATTATTCTTCTCATAAAGCGCATGCTTTTACTGTTTTCTTATCAATCAACAATCCTTAGCATAATCAGCATGTTTAAGAGAAAAGACACAGTCAGTATTTTTCTTGTAAAACATAGCTTTTATATTCCATAAGGATAAAGATATTGTGTCTATCGGATAAGCATCATCTATGAAAATAGAAAAGCAACGAAAAGCAAAAACAATGGCAAAAGGGTAAACGCCTACACTTTTTTAACAAATTCCGACTTTAACCCCATCTGTCCTATCCCAGGAATTTTGCAATCAATATTATGATCGCCATCCACCAAGCGAATATTCTTGACCTTCGTCCCACCTTTTAAAACAGAGGAAGCACCTTTTACTTTCAGATCTTTTATCACCATAACAGTATCCCCATTTGTCAAAATTTGACCATTGGCATCATAAACAATCGCGGAAAGAACAGTATCGTCACTTTTTTGGGGCCATTCATGTGCACATTCAGGACACTATGTGCTTTTACCTCTTATGTAACTTACTGATTTTGTATATTTTTTAAAAGGTTCGGGATATTAGAATAAAAGTTGGGGAATAGGATTTTGCAACATGACTCTCAGTTATTGTGAATCAGCACTTCTTTTCGAGGTGTTTTTTTTGCCGTACCTGCTGTCCAAAGGGTCTCAACTTCTAAAAAGTCAAAATCTTTAAAAATCTCTCTTACAGCATCACAATCATTCAGACTCAAAACAAATTTGCCTTGAATGCCTTTGAGAACTTTTGCCATGCTCTCAAAATCATCTTCAACAAAATTCCCAGAGCTATAGCACTTCTTCTTTACAAGATAAGATGGGTCTAAATAAAATAAACTGTCGGGCGCATCAAATAACTCAACCACCCGTTCCCATGATAAATTTAAGATAACTGTATCTAGAAGCTTCTGTCTAACACGTCGCATTCTTGCTAAAAGTTTGTTCGGATTAAAGCTTACCGTTCTCTTTTTGCAAAAACTAAAAGAAACATAATCTTTTTTCCCATACATGACACAACGTTGAAGAAACAAAAAGCGCGCTGCTCTTTCAACTTTAGAGAGGCTCTCTGGTTCAATAGCAGCAAGTTCAAAAAACAACTGTCTTGAACAAACAAACCACTCTAATCGTTTGGCTAAAGCATCAAAGTCATTTTGAACACATTGAAACAGATTCGTGATCTCTCCATTCAAATCATTAATGACGGAATATTTCGCTGGTCGTTTGTTTAGAAAAATAACCCCTGAACCTAAAAACGGTTCAATATAGGTTTCATGATCAATACTATTTAAAATCGGTATAGTTTTCTTACGTAGATAATGTTTTCCACCCATCCACGCAAACAGTGTCTGTGTAAATTCTTGTTTTGTCATATTTTTAAAGGAAAGATTTTGTATGCTCTAACTTTTTGTTATCCACTTTTTTAAGTGTGAGAAGCTATTCTCTATGGCGTCTATGAAACGCGACAAATCCATTACAAAGATAAAGATAATGAAGGCAATCCACTTCATAATACGTGACATCATCTTTAAGCCTTGATAGGTTTCTATCATCTCGTGAAGCAACCGTTGTTCTGTTTCCGAAAGGTCTTTTC